>NZ_JBPKBJ010000029.1:0-45164 GCF_051390655.1 Acinetobacter sp. P1(2025) | reverse complement strand
ATTTGTTTAAGATGAGATGTAACTCATTGAAATGTGTCATCATATTCGTCGTCAGAAAACAAGTATTATGCCATTATTTCAATGAGTTATCTTTTTTTGTCGTGTACAAAGAAAATTAACATAATACGCCTTATGCGAAATACGTAAAACAAAAAGCCCCTATCTATAGGGGCTTTTTATAATTTTATTGATTAAATCGAATGTCCTAAACGCTCACCCATCACCACAGTCGAGTTCGCTTTAAACTGCTCTTCCCATACCATTTTATCTTTTTCAAATAAAACCACTGCAGTAGAACCTAAGTAGAAACGACCTAACTCAGCGCCTTTATCTAACTGCATTTGGTGATGCTGTAATTCAACCTTACCTGATGGTTTTACCTTACCTGTTGCAACAGTTTCAATCCCAGCCACAATCATCGCGCCAACTAAAACCACCGCCATACGACCAAGTTCTGTATCAAACAAACATACCATACGCTCATTACGCGCAAACAAACCTGGTACATTTTCAGCAGTCGTTTGATTAACTGAGAACAACTCACCTGGAATGTATAAAGTTTCAGTCAATGTACCTGCAAATGGCATATGTACACGGTGATAATCTTTTGGTGATAAATAAACAGTTGCAAACTGACCATCTACAAATGGCTTTGCAAGTTGCGGATCACCAATCAATTTCTCTACAGAAAAACTTTGACCTTTGGCTTGGAAAATATCACCTGCCTCAATCTTACCCAACTGAGAAATTGCACCATCTGCAGGACAAACAATACTATCCGCACGCTCGTCCACGCCACGTACACCTTCCTTCAATGCACGGGTGAAGAACTCATTAAATGATTTATATTGATTCGGATTAGTCTGCTCAGCAATGCTCATATCAATGCCGTATTTCGCTTTGAATGCCTGAATCACAGCAGTTTTTACCAAAACATTTTCACTGGCTGCCACTTTGCCGATGACACGGCTCAGTTGATGTTGAGGTACTAAGTTTTGTGCTTTGATAAAAAGTTGTTTTTTTAGGTCTGCTGAAAAACTCAAGATGGTGACTCCCCTGAAATAATAGGACTATCGAGGCGATTGCCCCATTCACTCCACGCACCATCGTAAGCTCTCACTTGCCAATTGAGTAATTTTGCCAAGATATACGCCAAGCCCGAACGGTGATGTGACTGACAATACACCACCACAGGTTGTTGTAAATTAAAGCCTAATTGTTCCAAACGTTGTTGAGTGCGTTCAAGCGGGTGTAATTTTAGATGATTTTCACGATTTAGGGCAGTACTCCATTCAAAATGCAAAGCATTTGGGATGTGACCACCGCGTCGCGCAGCAAGACGTAAACCCGTATATTCATCTATGGTACGGCAGTCCCAAAGTTGAATATTCTTATGATTGACTTCATTGAGGAGTTCATCATATTCAATACGATGCTGTTGTACCGCCTGCTCATCAATAGCAACCAACTCTGCAACAGGTTTGTATGGTTCAACTTCAGACGTAGTTGGTAAACCTGCACCTAACCAGCCGTGAATACCACCATTAATTAAACTGGTACGTGTGAAACCTAAGCAGTGTAAATTCCAAATCAAACGCCCTGCCCAAGCACCACCCTCGTCGTCATACACCACTACATGATGTTGCGGTGAAATATTTAATTTCTCAATCAGGGTTTTTAAACCATCGACATCTGGCAATACACCATTCGCTTGTTCATTCTGCGCAACTAAATATTTAGGTGGCAAATGTATGGCATGTGGAATGTGCAGTTGCTCATAAACCGAAGCTCGGCTTAGATCGATCACTCGAATCAACTCATGACCCAAGTATGGTACAAGTTGTTCAGGTTCAATCAATAAACCTAATTTAAAATCTGTGTCAGTCATTGTTATGGTGTCTTGTGATTACAGCATTACATCAAATTTTAGCATAGCTCACTTTTTATCTTTGTCTGATTTTTCATATTCATTTAGCAGAAAAGTAGATATAGGAAAAAACCCAACGATTTTAGATTTAAAGCATAAAATTTGCTGACAATTGCGAAAGTTAAGCCATATAAACCTGTCGAAAAAATTTACTGGTGCAGAGGCGGCATCCATGCCACCTCTGTGGCTGCTTTGCGCTGCTTTCAAAGCGTTGCTTTTAAATTGCTCAGGATGTACCGTCAGTTCAACAAAAAAAATGTTACTTTGGATCTTTCAAAAGTAAAGAGTACCTATTACAGATCTCTCATAACATTTGAGCTATTCCAGAGCCGTACTAAATTTTGAGTATGAAAGAATAACTAGGCCTCTTCAATCTCAAACACCTGACGCAAATACGCCAAAAACGTTTCATTATCGCTCATGGTCTTGCCTGAACTATCAGAAATTTTTGCTACCGATTGCCCATTACATTCCACCAGTTTTAAAACAATATTAAGCGGTGTCTGTCCCATGTCATTGGTGAGATTAGTTCCAATACCAAAACTGACCTGAAAGCGATCTTTAAAATATTGGTGCAATAACCATGCTTTCTCTAAATTTAAACCATCACTAAAAGTTAACATTTTGGTCTTGGTATCTATTTTTAATTTGCGATAGTGCGCATAGGCTTTATCACCCCATTCATAAGGATCACCACTATCATGGCGCAAACCATCAAATAATTTGGCAAAATACAGATCAAAATCTCGCAAGAAAGCATCCATCCCAACCACATCGGTCAATGCGATTCCTAAATCCCCTCGATACTCTTGTACCCACGCTTCTAAAGCCGCTTTTTGGAAATTACGTAAACGAACATCCAATGCCTGAAAAGCCTGTAAAAACTCATGTGCCATGGTTCCGATCGGGCTAATGCCTAATTCTTTCGCTAACAGCACATTGCTGGTGCCACGAAAAACTTTGGGTGCAGCTGAGTGAAAGGCTTGAACTACATGTTTTTGCCATTCAAAACTATAACGTCGTCGTGTGCCAAAATCTGAGACTAAGAATGGAGGATCATTTTCTTGCTGTTGCTGAGCATAATCTTGTAGTAGAACGAGCTTCTGCTGTAAACGGCGCTCGCCTTCTACAAAAACGTCATCATTACGGATGCGTTGGAAATACAGCTCATTGACGATAGCTAAAACGAAAATCTCAAACATCATGGCTTGTACCATTGGACCTTCGATTCGGATATCAAGCCGACCTGCCTCATCCATACTGGCTTGGATGAAACGACGTTTAAGTTGAAATAACTCTAGGTAATCAACAAAATCACTTTTAATAAAACGCAAGGAACGTAAATACTGTAACTCATCATCGGTGAAGCGCAGCTCACACAACAAATCAAGTTGATGGTTCAAATCATCCAAAATCTCAACTAGCGGATAAACAGTGTCATCTAAATTGCGGCAACGAAATAAATAAACACTGTGAGTTTGCGGAAACTGATGTAGCACGACTTGCAACATCGTGAATTTATACAAGTCCGTGTCGAGTAAAGATCGAATAATGGCAGGCATAAAGGATGGTTTTAACCAATTTTTATTAGATATCTGTTGTTATACAACCAAACGCTGGAGATTGAATAGTAGACTTTTGCTGCACGACTCATTTTTATCCTTTTGCTCTGCTAAAATTGCGCATCTCCTATCATCCAATTTTAAAGTTATGCGTGCATTAATTCAGCGAGTTCTCGAAGCAAAAGTGGTTGTGGACGGACAAACGACGGGCGAGATTGAAAAAGGCTTATTGGTTTTTCTAGGCTTAGGGAAAGACGATACTTTAGAAAAGGGTCAGAAACTGATAGATAAGATTCTCAAATATCGAATCTTTGACGATGAAAATGGCAAGATGGGGTGGAATGTGAGTCAGGCCAGTGGCGGTATTTTATTGGTATCGCAATTTACCCTCATGGCACAAACTCAAAAAGGGTTACGACCAGACTTTGGACCTGCGATGCCACCTTCAGAAGCCAAAGCACTCTACGAGCAATTGGTTAAATACACACAACAGCAATTTGAAAATGTACAAACAGGTATTTTTGCTGCGGATATGAAAGTACATTTGGTGAATGATGGACCTGTGACTTTTAACCTAGAGATTGAATAACTTTAGGCAATAAAAAAACTCCCATCTAGGGAGTTTTTTTCAGGCTTGTTATTTACCTGTTTTTTCTTTAATAAACGCACGTGCTTGGCGAATTTTTTCTTTTACAGGTTTTGGTACTTTAGGTGGAAGCAATTTCGCTGCTTGGTTGAACCAAACCAATAAGCTAAAGTCACCTTCCATTTTAATGCTACCGTCTTGCATACCTGTCATGAATGCTGTTGGGTCGCCTTTTACTAAAGTTTTTACGCCTTGCTCACTTGAAGCAAATTGCAAAATAAAATCCGCTTTTTCAGGATTGCCCGCAACTGTATCGATCTTACCGTGATTGACAATAATCTGACGTGCCATGCCCAAGTCTGTACCAATTTGAATACGAAATTCACGATCATGAACTAACTCAATAAACTTAGGGTTAGTACGTGCCAATTGCTTCATACGCAACGCCAAACCTGCCACCAACAAATCCAGTGGATCTGTACTTACATCAACGATAGGTAACTTAACCACAGGTAGAGAAGAAAGCTTCATGACAATTATGCCCACAGTATAATGATGAAAATTAAGACAACCCGTATCCTAGCACAATTGTGAAGAACTCTGTAAAAGCTTTGTTTCAGAAAGTGAATGTAAAAAAGGCGTGCTGAGCACGCCTTTGATGTGATTAGAATTATTATGTATTTATCGACTAGAACATTGTTGTTGGTCATCCTTATAAACAGGCGTGTGTTCAATATACTGGCGATTTGCCAGTTGTTTTTGTGCTTGTTTGTCTTCACGTAAAAGAATAAATGTCACCGTCACCATCGCAAGGCTGAGAGCTGTCAGATAACTATAAGCGACAGACATTTCGAACATGGTTTGCACACCAAAGCGTACCACTTCGAGCAGTCCCCAACTAATCATACCCGCCAACATAAAACCTAACCAACGACGATAAGGAGAGAAGAAAACAGCAATAACTGCGACAGCGATCAAGCCAAATCCAACCCACATGGTGAAATTCGCTGCTTCCATAGAAACCTCCGTCTTTAAAAGGATGTCTGAATCAACGTTCAGACCTTATATTGTTCTGTAATCTCTAACAGTACTTCGTGTTGCATTAACGTCTTTAAGCATTATGGAGCGTTTTTTTTAGAAAAAAAGAGCTTAAAATTAACGATACGACACAAGATGTCGCAATATGCTTTTGTAATTACATTTTTTAAAAATCAAAATTCTGAAATTTCTATATAGCATCAATTACTGAGTGTCATTACAAAAAAATACGCTTAATTTTGAGCTCAAAAAAACTTTTTTCAGAATTTTTTAATTGTAGGTTTTCTATACATTTAGTCATAAATATGACGAAGTGGTGACAGCTAATAAAATCAATAAAGCCACATGATCTGTGGCTTTATTTGAGGGCTCAGATCTACACTTATCTATGCCCGATTGAGGTCTTTATCATGCATACCTAAAAGATAAAGCACGCCATCTAAACCCACACTCGAAATTGCCTGATTGGCATTTTGACGAACTAGAGGTTTGGCGCGGAATGCCACACCTAGCCCAGCGATTGACAGCATTGGTAAATCATTTGCGCCATCACCAACAGCCATCGCCTGCTCTAGTGAGATACCCATTTTATCAGCCAACTGGCGTAACAGCTCTGCCTTACGCGCACCATCAACAATCGCACCTTTCACTTCACCAGTGACAAGCCCATCTTGCACATCCAAAATATTGGCATGCACTTCATCAATGCCAAGTTTAGCTTGTAAATACTCTGCGAAATATTGGAAGCCACCTGAAAGAATTGCTGTCTTATAACCTAAGGCTTTCAACGTTGAGATTAAGCGCTCTGCACCTTCTGTCACAGTTAGACGCTCAGCAATTTTAGGCAGAACAGATGCATCTAAGCCTTTTAACAACGCAACACGCGCACGGAAACTTTGTTGGAAATCAAGCTCACCTTGCATTGCACGTTCTGTAATTTCCGCAACTTGCTCACCTACACCCGCTTCTAATGCAAGCTCATCAATCACCTCTTGCTCAATCAATGTAGAGTCCATATCAAAGCAAACCAAGCGACGATTACGGCGATAAGCATTATCTTCTTGTACGGCAACGTCGATGTTTAACTCACCTGATAAACTCAAACAAGCAGCACGCATTGCTTGTGCATCCAGCATTTGTCCACTTAATCCGAACTGAACGCAAGCGCGTCGTGGGAACTGGCTTTCTTCTTCTAGTTCTAAACGTCCTGATAAACGTGTCACCGTTTCTATGTTAAACCCTTGACCCGAAACAATTTGAGTCACAGCTTGCAAGTGTGCAGCGGTCAGTTCAGGTGCAAGAGCCGTCACGATATAGCGTGTACGTCCGCCCTCACTCACCCATTGGTCATATTCTGCGTTGCTGATTGGTTTAAATCGCACAGTTAAGCCAATATCATGTGCTAAAATCAGAATCTCTTTCATTGCTAATGCTGTTGCAGTCTCGTTATCTGATGCAACAACGATCCCAAGGGTCAGTTGATTGTGAATAACCGCCTGACCGACATCGAGTATTTGCAAAGAATGTACGGAGAGTACCTGCATTAATCGAGTAAACTGATTCGGTTGATCTGGTCCTAAAAAGGATATAAGAATGATTTCTCGCATGAATTGACTCGTGTTAGAGCGACAACTATTGTAAGAATCATAACATAACCCATGAATCTATTTGCCTTGGAAGTTTAACTTGAATGCGCCTCGCCAAGGGCTATTTGCTAGCCTACTGATCGTTAGTTTTGCCTTGCATACCTTTTTATTGGTGATTGCAACGACTCATCAACTCAATGAAAACCGCGCCAGCCAAGGACAACTGATGACCAGTCAGTTAGTGGCAGATACTCTTTCTGAAATGGAACCCGCCAATACTGTTTCTTTAGCATTGGTTGCTAATCGCTATGCGACCAATCCAAGTGTTGCCTCAATCCGTATTTTGGATGCCAACAAACAAGTGTTAGCAACTAGCGGTATGGCTAAAACTCGTCAAGGCGAAGTATTTGTCCGTGATGCTTTACAGAATGAAAAGAAAGTGGGAACAGTCGAAATAACGCTGATACAACCAAGTATTGGTGAAATTTTGCGCACACAGTGGTTGGCGATTCTATTGTCTCTCTTGATTCATGGATTAATTTGGTTAGGCTACCGTGCTATTGCACGCCCAACGCGAACCGAATATCTTGCTCGTATCAATCAAGAAAATCATCTCAAGCATGAAATTCAACGTTTAACTCAAGCTTTGGCATTAGAAAAACAAAATACGGTTACTTTGGTCGCTCAAGCACAACAACAAGCAAAAGTACAACCCAAAACGCGAGTTGAAAAAGTCAGCACTGAAACACCTCAAGTTGATCAGCATACATTGGCGCTTAACATCCAATTTTATGATCCAAAACAACTCTTAAATAGTGTTAACCAATCCGTTTCATTGCCCTACTTTAAGCTATGTCAGTTATTTTTGGATAAAAGTATCGATCTATGTGCTAAACATTATCAAATTGATCCATCTAAAATTTGTGTTGAACAAGAGTTTAATGCTGAAGGGGCAACCTTAAGTACTCAGTCAGATCAAACACATGCTTTAGAATGTCTTATGATGATTGGTGCTGTTTTCCAACTGCTCGCAGAAGTACTGTATAAACGTTATCGCGAAGACAAACGCTTTGCATTGCAAACGCGTGGTTCTGTTGCTAGCTCTGTAGATGCCATGCAGCTCGACGCAATTGAAGCTTCGAAACGCCTAACTCAACATTTACATGCAAAAGAAGCTGCCTTGCATTTGAATCACGAGCAATTAAAAGCGATTCAACATAGCTATGAATTAGTTGCAATGCCAAACCCAAGTAACATCATGACACGTCATGCATTTATGATTAATGGTATGAATGAGGAGTGTGCAACTTTAGCTCAAAATCTGCGCACTGAAATTTTAATGGGTAAAAAGGCAAAAGTCTCATCTGAATCATCCAGCCTTTCTTAATTCACCTCGATAAAATAGCCCCATTTTTTAAGTATAGAATGGGGTTTATTATTTGAATAACTATTAAGTTCATTCCATCAAAAAGTGCTTGATTTGCATAAAACATCAACACACTCAAACTATAATCTTAAATCGATTCAGCGCAGCTTGAGTTAAAAAATTATTGCAAAGCAATGAAATTTTTAGAAAAAACAAAATATTATATTCTGAATCAAAACCAAATATTTAGATCAATAAAAGCGTTTACTCAGCATGATGTATAAATTCGTCACGTGCGATAAGAAGCACAGGCGAAAAGTTTTAAAATGCGGTAAACTATGCCAAATTTATCGAATACTAATGCCTTAAAAGGCTGCTTAAAAGGTGAAAGCGAATGCCGCTGAGTCGTGTTGAAGAACTTGTCGCAGATATTCGTGCAGGCAAAATGGTTATCCTCATGGATGACGAAGATCGAGAAAATGAAGGTGACTTAGTCATCGCTGCTACCCATGTTCGTCCTGAAGACATTAACTTCATGATTACACATGCACGTGGTTTGGTCTGTCTGACATTAAGCCGCGAACGTTGTAAGCAACTCAACCTTCCGCTTATGGTTGATCAAAACGGCGCTCAACATGCCACGAACTTCACCCTTTCAATCGAAGCAGCCGAAGGCATCAGCACAGGTATCTCAGCAGCAGAACGTGCTCATACCATTCGCACAGCTGTAGCTGCCCACGCTAAACCAAGCGATATTGTTCAACCTGGTCATATTTTTCCATTAATGGCTCAACCAGGTGGTGTCTTACACCGCGCAGGTCATACCGAAGCTGGATGTGACTTAACACGCTTAGCAGGTTTAGAGCCTGCTTCAGTGATCTGTGAAATTATCAATGAAGATGGCACTATGGCGCGCCGTCCTGATTTAGAAGTATTTGCAGAAAAGCATGGTCTCAAGATCGGTACGATTGCGGATTTAATTCACTACCGCATGACCAACGAGCAAACTGTTGAACGCTTATCTCAAGAAACTATTCAAACTGAATACGGGACTTTTGATCTTTATAAATACCGTGAAATCGGTAACCCAGATATTCATTTAGCTTTGGTAAAAGGTGAGCCGAAAGAAGGCGTGACCACTGTTCGTGTCCATGGTTTCAACCCTGTTCGTGATCTTTTAAAGCTCAATAAAGCCGATGGTTCTCCAGCATGGAATCTTGATCTTGCAATGAAAACGATTGCTGCAAGTGACCGTGGTGTATTGGTTTGGATTGGACAAGATCACTTGGAAGATTTAGGTCATGCCATTCATCATTTGAACCAACCAAAGCCACTGAAATCAAATGCAGCGCTATCGCAGCAATATCAAACAATTGGTGTCGGTGCACAAATTTTACGTGATCTTGGTGTTGAGAAAATGAAGTTGTTGAGTTCTCCGCTTCGTTTCAATGCTTTATCAGGATTTCATTTAGAGGTGGTGGAATACATCACTGCCGATCAAATCACAGCAAAATAATCGAGGTTGCTATGGCAATTCGCCGAATTGAAGGTTTATTACATCTCGCAAGCGAAGGTCGTTATGCGATCTTAGTTGGTCGTTTCAACAGCTTCGTTGTAGAACATTTACTTGAAGGTGCGATCGACACATTAAAACGTCACGGCGTTGCAGAAGATGCGATCACCGTGATTCATGCACCAGGTGCATGGGAGCTGCCGATCGTTGCGAAGAAATTAGCGGCTTCAAACAAATTTGATGCCATCATTGCTTTAGGTGCAGTAATTCGTGGTAGCACACCTCACTTTGACTTCGTTGCTGGTGAATGTGCTAAAGGTCTAGGTGTTGTAGCACTTGAAAGCACAATGCCTGTGATCAACGGTGTTTTAACTACCGATAGCATCGAACAAGCGATTGAACGTTCAGGTACGAAAGCAGGTAATAAAGGTAGCGAAGCTGCACTTACTGCTATCGAAATGGTTAACTTATTAAAGGCAATTTAAAGCATGTCGCAAACACTTCAGGCCGCTTATGCAGCGAAACGCAAAGCACGTCGTTTTGCTGTACAAGGGATTTATGAATGGCAAATGAGTCAAAATCCTGTTCATGAAATTGAAGCACGTACACGTGTTGAAAATGCCATGCACAAGGTTGACCTCAACTACTACCATGAATTACTCACTCAAGTGGTTGCTCAACATGAAGCTTTAGATGAGTTACTCATTCCTGTACTTGACCGTGAGCTATCTGCACTTGATGGTGTAGAACTTGCAACCTTACGATTGGGTGCTTATGAATTACGAGATCATCTCGAAGTTCCTTATCGCGTTGTACTTGATGAAGCAATTGAGCTAGCAAAACACTTTGGTGGTGCAGACAGTCATAAATACATCAATGGTGTATTAGATCGTCTTTCTTCAAAGCTTCGTGAAGCTGAAAAACAACAAGCGAAATAATAGGCTTGATGTTTCATGGCTGAGTTTTCAATTATTGACCGTTACTTTAAACGAGCATCTCATCAGGATGTCAGTTTAGGTATTGGTGATGACTCAGCCATCCTCACCCCTCCTTCCTCGCAACAACTCGTCATTTGCACAGACACTCTAGTCGCTGGGCGCCATTTCCCTTTAGACGCCTCAGCACATGCTGTGGGTTGGAAAAGTGTAGCCGTGAATTTATCAGATATCGCGGCAATGGGAGCTCACCCACACAGTATATTGCTTGCACTCAGTTTACCAAGTGTAGATGAGGCATGGTTGGCTGAATTCAGTCGAGGACTCTTTGAATGTTGTGACCTATTCAATGTTGCATTAATCGGTGGAGATACAACACAAAGCTCCCAATTAACGATTACAGTGACAGCGCTAGGTTGGATAGAACAAGGACAAGCAATTACGCGAGCTGGTGCGCAAGTCGGTGACTATATATGCGTGAGTGGGCAAGTCGGTGATGCTGCGTATGGACTGCACCATTTAGGTCATGCACTACAACAACGTTTAGATTATCCAACACCGCGTTGTCAGTTAGGTCAGCGACTGAAAGGTCGAGCGACCAGTATGATCGATGTCTCGGATGGTTTAGCACAAGACTTAGGACATATTCTGAAAGCCTCTGGCGTGGGTGCGACTTTATTTTTAGATCGTTTGCCAATAGATTCAGCACTAAAAGCATTAGACCAACAACAAGCTTGGCAATATGCGCTCGCTGGAGGGGATGACTACGAATTATGCTTTACAATATCACCGCAAAAATTCGAAGAACTATCGCGACATCAATCTGATGTACCGTTTACAATAATCGGCGAAATTACCCAACAAACTGGATTGTTATTTAAGTATATGGGCGAAATTTACCCATTACATGTTCATGGATATCAACACTTTGCATAAACCCCCTATTCACTTTAACCAAATGACTTGGTTTGACCGCTTTATTGTGTTCTGCGGTGTAGGATTTGGCTCTGGTCTTAGTCCCAAAGCCCCTGGTACTTTTGGGTCAGCATTTGCTCTTCTTTTCGTCCCCCTGTGGCTAATACTTGGCTTCAATGCCAGTGTTTTTGCAATCCTACTTATGTCGATTGCAGGCATTTATATTTGTGGTCACACTGCCAAAGTGATTAATGTCCATGATGATGGTCGTATCGTTTGGGATGAATTTGCGGGACAATCGATTACCTTTTTACCTCTGCTTTACTTACAGCAAATGAATTGGTTATGGGTCATTGCAGGTTTTGTCTTATTCCGTATCTTCGACATCTGGAAACCATTTCCAATTAATTGGGCTGACCAAAAAGTTTCTGGCGGCTTTGGTATTATGCTTGATGACCTGATTGCAGGACTTTGGGCTGCATTATGTATTTTTCTTATTCAATTTTATTTTTTGACCTAACACATTAATATTAGGGTTAATTATGTCAACAACCGTCATTATTCTAGCTGCAGGGAAAGGAACGCGAATGCGTTCAAAGCTTCCTAAAGTATTACAACCACTTGCAGGTCGTCCACTTTTGGGACACGTCATTGAAACCGCAAAAAAACTCAACGCCCAAAATATTATTACCATTTATGGGCATGGCGGTGAACTTGTTAAACAAAGCTTTGCACAAGAACAGATTGAATGGGTTGAACAAGCTGAGCAATTAGGTACTGGTCATGCTGTACAGATGACATTACCAGTTTTACCGCAAGATGGTATCTCACTCATTTTATATGGTGATGTGCCTTTAGTTCGACTCAGTACTCTTGAACAATTACTAGAAGCATCTAGCCAGTCTGGTATTGGGATGATCACACTCGATGTCGAAAACCCAACGGGCTATGGTCGTATCGTTCGTCAGGCAGGAAAAGTTCAAGCCATTGTTGAACATAAAGATGCCAATGAAGAACAACGTCAGATCCAAGAGATCAATACGGGTATCTACTGCGTTAGCAATGCAAAATTACACCAATGGCTACCAAAGCTGTCGAATAATAACGCACAAGGCGAATATTATCTTACCGATATCGTAGCGATGGCGGTTGCAGATGGTCTGGAAATCGCTTCCATTCAACCTGAACTTGCATTTGAAGTTGAAGGCGTAAATGATCGTCTACAACTCGCTACGTTGGAACGTCAATTTCAACAACAACAAGCCAAAGAATTAATGCAACAAGGCGTTCACTTAATTGATCCAAATCGTTTTGATCTACGTGGCACATTAAAATGTGGGCAAGATGTTCAAATCGATGTGAATGTTATTATTGAAGGTCACTGTGAGCTCGGTGATAACGTACAACTTGGTGCAGGCTGTATCTTAAAGAACACGCGTATCGCAGCAGGCACTAAAGTTCAGGCTTATAGTATTTTTGAAAATGCCGTAGTAGGCGAAAATACTCAAATTGGTCCTTTTGCTCGTTTACGTCCAGGCGCAAATCTTGCAAATGATGTGCATATCGGTAACTTCGTAGAAGTTAAAAATTCTAATATTGGTGTAGGTTCTAAAGCCAATCATTTCACTTATCTTGGTGATGCTGATATTGGTGCGGATTGTAATATCGGTGCAGGTACGATTACTTGTAACTATGATGGCGCAAATAAGCATAGAACTATTATTGAAGATCATGTATTTATTGGCACCAATAATTCACTGGTTGCTCCGATCAAAATCGGTACTGGTGCTACAACTGGCGCTGGTTCAACCTTAACACGAGATGTGGCTGACCATAGTTTGGCTGTCGAACGATCTAAACAGTTTGAAAAAGCAAATTATCAACGTCCCCAAAAGCTGAAAAAATAAGAGGATAAAATTATGTGTGGTATTGTTGGAGGCGTTGCTGAACGTTGCGTAACTGATATTTTGATCGAAGGACTTAAGCGTCTTGAGTATCGTGGTTACGACTCTGCTGGTTTAGCATTACTCAATAATCAAAAAATTCTACGTGAGCGTCGCGTAGGGAAAGTTGCCAATCTTGCCGAAGCTGTTTCAGAACAACATTTAACGGGTAATATCGGAATTGCACACACACGTTGGGCAACTCATGGTAAACCAACTGAAAATAATGCACATCCACACGTTTCTGGAAATGTCGCTGTCGTACATAACGGTATTATTGAAAATTACCAAGAATTAAAAGACGATCTACAAGCCTTAGGTTATGTATTTACCTCTCAAACAGATACCGAAGTTGTTGCTCATCTCGTACATGACGCATTAAAACATACTGATAGCTTACTTGAAGCCGTACAAAAAGTTATTCCACAACTGAAAGGTGCTTACGCTCTTGGAATTATTCATACTGAACATCCAGATGAATTAATCACTGTTCGTGAAGGTTCTCCTCTCGTGATTGGTGTGGGTATCGGTGAAAACTTTATCAGTTCAGATCAATTGGCTCTACTTCCAGTCACGAATCGCTTTGTTTATCTAGAAGAAGGAGATATTGCTCGCTTAACTCGTACGAGCATTGAAGTTTTTGCGCAAGGTGAAGCTGTTCAACGCCCAGTGAAAGAACTGGATGCTACGGTTAGCAACGCATCTAAAGGTGAATATAAGCACTTCATGCTCAAAGAAATTTATGAGCAGCCAGAAGCGATCCAGCAAACCATTTCACAAGCCTTAAATGGCAATTATTTGCGTGAAGATTTTCTTCAATATGCTAATGCTGATTTTGCTAAAATCCAACAGGTACAAATTATTGCCTGTGGAACCAGCTATCACGCAGGTATGATTGCAAAATATTGGTTTGAACAATTAATCGGCGTATCTTGCCAAGTCGAAATTGCCAGCGAGTTCCGCTATCGTACGCCTGTCATTGTGGCAAATACGCTGTATATCTGTATTTCTCAATCTGGTGAAACGGCAGATACCCTAGCAGCCTTACGTGAAACCCAAAAACGCGCTAAAGCCAACACGATTGACATTAGCACGATGACGATTTGTAACGTTGCGACATCATCGATGGTTCGCGAAACAGATCATCATTTACTCACTCTTGCTGGCCCTGAAATTGGTGTTGCTTCAACCAAAGCATTTACCACGCAACTTGCTGCATTAATGTTACTGATTCTAAAAATCGGTCAAGTGAAGCAACGTCTCTCTGATGCCCAGTTAACAGAAATTACTGAAGCTTTATGGCATTGCCCGAAAGTAATTCTAGATACTTTGCAGCACAATACTTCGATTCTTCGTTTGTCTGCGTTATTTGTAGAAAAGAACCACTGTTTATTCCTTGGTCGTGGAACACACTTCCCAATCGCACTAGAAGGTGCTTTGAAGCTCAAAGAAATTTCATATATTCATGCTGAAGGTTATGCGGCAGGTGAACTCAAACATGGTCCATTGGCATTAGTTGACAATGAAATGCCTGTGGTGATTTTGGCACCAAATGATGACATGCTCGATAAATTAAAATCGAATATGGAAGAAGTACAAGCGCGTGGCGGCGAGCTTTTTGTTTTTGCTGATGAAAATAGCGGAATCCAAGAAAAAGATCGCCAACACGTAGTTCATATCCCAGCAGTCAATGAATGGTTAGCACCTATTGTTTACAGTATCCCTGTACAGCTTCTGTCATATCATGTCGCTGTATTGCGTGGTACTGATGTGGATCAGCCACGTAACCTTGCAAAAAGTGTAACGGTCGAATAATAAAAAAATGGAAGAAAGGTTGCTGTGTTCGTTGTGTTCGTATAATTAAGTTTGTATCAAATAATTAAGTTTAGATTTAATTATTTAAGTTTGGATATTAATGAAGTAAACGAACGAAACCCTACCCTGTAGACCCAGTGATTCTTCACCAAGTCTACAGGGTTTTTAATATAAATAAATTCAAATTAGAATCACACCAGAAATATAAAATTATTACTAATATATTCAACAATATAGATATATAAAAATCTCACCCTAGATTCAAAAAGCATCCCTTTTTGACCTAATCTTGAAAACATTTCATTTTTATTTAAAGTATGCTTCACCTTTCTGAGCAAGAATTCGTATTTTAAAGTGGAAGAACCCGATACTTAATACAAACTTAATTTCATCTAAAATTAAGGATACCAAATTATAATACAAACTTAATTTTAAAATTGAAAAATAATGAATAATATATATCAATAACTTATGATCAAAAATAAAACAAACTTAATTAAATTACCATAATTAGACGCAGTATTTGGTCATAAAGCAAAATAAGGGATAAGGAACTATGTGCAAACTCTGAATAAGTCTATTAGCTATTCCTGTTACTAGCTAGCAGCCCACCTTATTTAAAATGAGGTATTTCATTCACTGGATATATTAATGTTAATGGATTTGATGTTAATGAGATAAAGCCAAACCGCTGATAAAACTTCATAGCTTTTTGATCCTTAGCATGTATTACAACAAAATTAACACCAATAATTTGAGCAACTTTTGAAACTTGTTTAAGAGCATGTGCTAAAAGTACTTTTCCAACTCCTTGCCCCTGTGCTGCTTGATCAACGGCAAAGCGACCCACAACCACACAAGGTAAGGGATAACGAGGTAATCGTTTAGTGAGAACAGCATCAACCCCATCAAATCCTATAGAGGTACTTGATAGACAATAAAACCCCCTCACCTGTGCATCATCATCAATAGCAACATAGGTTTTACTTGTTCCTGATTTCTGATGTTGGGATGCGTATTGTTTTATGAACTTATTTAAATCATCTTGCCCACAATTAAATGATTTTTTCTGATGATGGGCTTGTAAAACCTCAATTTTCATCCAATAAACTCATTAAATTTTTCATCTCATCATTTGCAGGGCGCGGATTTTCAAGCAAATTCATTAACATATCACGATCAGCATTATTTACTTTTAACTCGTGATTAGATTTAAGTAATTCTTTTGCTCGTTCAAATGAGGATTGGATCATAAAGGAACTCACACTAAGACCCAATAAATTCGCAGCTTGCTCAATTACAATCTTTGCATCTACGGTTGAACGAACATTGATTCGTTCTGTTGCTAAGTTAGCCATATTTTCCACCAATTTGTACATCATAATGATGTACAAATTATAGCAGATTAAGGTAGTACTTTAAGATCCAAATTTACATATTTTGTTCTAAAATATTTGGAATAGAAAATAAACATTTTACTATGAACCAGAATGAATGGTCGGGTTTGAGTATGAATATGCAGTTGGTTTACATAAGAATATGCAACGATGTTTACTAAGATGTAATTTGAATACTTTTGCCTATCATTAACGTTTTTTAAACTCATTAATTGAGTACTAAAATACCAGATTAATTATTAAGTTAATGAATTAAAAGAATAATTAAATAATAAATTATAAAATTTTGTTTGTATATAAATATATTTAAGTTTGTATGTTTTTGCCAAATACAAAATTACCCCCATTCAGATATGATTAATTATCCACCAAAATCCACAGGTCTTCTGTATGGCAAAAATTATAAAAAACTATGAAGAACTAGTAACAGAAGGGTATGGCCAGGGCCATGGACGCGATTATAAACCTTGTAAAACTGTTCAAAACTTCAGTTCAATTGGTCGCTCTCACAGAGTACAAGGCCGTGTGAGTCAACGTCTTCATCACTTATTTTCTGATCTAGAGCTATCTACCTTTTTACTGCTTGACTGGAATCAGAACGTTACAGATATTCGCGAACATTATCCTTTGGATATCTATGATCTCAACTCCATCTGTTCTCGTTTCCGAATGAAAAAAGTATCGGTTGACTATATACCTTTTACCCTATCTTCAGATTTTTTAGTTGATTTTGGTAAGTTTTCTATAGCCCTTGACACTCTTTACAGCAAGGATCTGAATAAAGCTCATGTTATTGAGTCATTAGAAATTAAACGTCGTTACTGGGAAGAAGAGCACAATACGCCGTTCAAACTGATTACTGAAAAAGACATTCCTGCTACGGTACTAGAGAACATTAAATGGCTGTATGTAGAAAAAAATGACCTTGAAATAACAAATCACATGATTGATCAAGCAGTTTATTTTATGGAAGAAATTAGCCAGTACCCTCAAAGCTCATTAATCCAATTTTGTAAGCATTCTGACCAAACTCAAAAAATGGGTATCGGAGCGACGCTCGCATTGTTTAGAAAATTATTTGCACTGCGAATACTTCAATTTAATCTAGAAGTTTCATACTTGGAGCTTAAACTCTCTGATATTCATGCAAGTAATTTGCTCCAGA
Organism: Acinetobacter sp. P1(2025); assembly: GCF_051390655.1. NCBI lineage: Bacteria > Pseudomonadati > Pseudomonadota > Gammaproteobacteria > Moraxellales > Moraxellaceae > Acinetobacter > Acinetobacter sp. P1(2025). The sequence goes on along the minus strand of NZ_JBPKBJ010000029.1, from coordinate 27,416 downwards.
ATGAGAATACAGTCCATGCAACTAATTAATTCAGTTTACATCTTGAATTCAACACAATACCGAATACTCAAATTCTTACCGCAGTATACGGTATGGATTGCGATTGATAATAAAAATGCTTTTCCTGAACTCATTTTGTCTAAGGAACTTCAAACTCTCTCAGATGATCAAAGCCTGATACCAGCGCAAGATCCTTATGAATATTTAAAACGATTAAACTTGAGTGAAGATTCTATTCAACTCAAAAAAAGAGATGAAAACTTTTTAATTATTCAAGATTTAATTAATGATGAACAAGTTCTTATCAATACAAAAATCAGGACTGCAAAAATTAAAACTATACATCTAGAAAAAGAAGTATCAATTAATAAAATTCTACGACTCCTAAGACGCTACTGGCAGCGTGGTCAAACTATAAATGCTTTGGTACCGGACTATGAAAACTCAGGTGGAAAAGGCCAAAAAAGAGCTATAGGTGATAAAAAAATTGGCAGACCACGCATCTATGAATCGAATGGAGGTAAGAATGTCACTGAACAGGTTGAATTATATTTTAAGAAAGCCATCGAAGAGTATTTAGTTCCTGTCAAAAAACAATCCATTAACGAAACTTATCTTCGGTTTAAAAGTGTATTTTCTAAGCACTTTCATCAAGTGCAAACCTCAGATATTCCAACCTATGCTCAATTCTATTATTTTTATAATACGCGATATAGAAATAAGAACAATTCCAAGGAAATTCTGACGAATCAGAAAACCCTGAAAGATCACAAACCTCTAATTTCAACAGCAACCAAGCAAGCAAATGGCCCTGGCGCACGTTATGAGATAGATTCAACGGTTGCTGATATTTACCTTGTATCATCACGAGATCCATCACAGATTATTGGCAGACCTACCGTCTATCTTGCTATCGATGTATTTAGCCGGATGATTACTGGGCTTTATGTTGGTATGGAAAACAGCTCATTTAACACAGCCATACAATGCCTCAGCGTTGCAATCCAAGATAAAGTGACATTCTGTCAGAGTTATGGCTTGCAAATACAACCGGAAGACTGGCCTATTTATGGTTTACCTGGTGCCATACTTGCAGACCGCGGTGAACTCATTGGTTATCAAATTGAACTTCTTGAAAAAAACTTTTCTGTTCGTATTGAAAATGCGCCACCGTATCGAAGCGATGCCAAAGGTATAGTGGAGAGGGCTTTTGGAATCATTCAGTCACGCTTTAAATCCTACGAGAATATTGGTGTTGTTTCTGGATTCAAGGAAAAAAAGAAAGGCGGACATGATTATCGACTAGAAGCTTGTCTAACTTTGGAAGAGTTCAGAAAAATCATATTAAGCTGCGTCTTGTTACGCAATAATTTTGATATTTTGACGAAATATGATCGTAGTGCCGATATGCCGACTGACCTGCCTTCTATCCCCCTTAAGCTCTGGCAGTGGGGTCTACAGCACCGTACTGGGATGTTAAGACAAGTGGATAACAAATCACTATATGTTGGCTTGTTACCTAGGACCGACGCCTCCTTAAGTGACAAGGGACTTAAAGTCAAAGGCTTACTCTATCAATGTTTGGAAATGCATCAACAAGGCTGGTTTATTCGTAACACGACCAAATCCCGCCCGAAAAAGTTGCGGATTGGTTTTGACCCATACTCAGTAAATACCATTTATGTTTTCTTTGATGAAAATAAGTTGGAATACTGGGAAGCCCACTTAAGTGATACCTCACGTCAATATCAGCATCTGACCTGGTGGGAAGCTGAACAAATTCAAAAAGCAATCAAAACTGTTGAAAAACAGCATTCACAACTAAAGTCCGTAGCCATCAGTGAATTGCAGGATTTTACTGACAAAATCATCCACACAGCACAGAGCCGGCAGGCTCAAGCAGGAGTTCACCAACTTTCTAAAGCACAACGTACTCGGGATATTCGTCAGAACAAACAAGAAGCAATTCAGGTGGAACGTGAGGAACATCTCCAAAATAGGTCCGTCAATTCTATCCGGACTATCCATTCCAACCAAGACAATACTCCAACACCCCCATCTCACAGCAGCAATCTGGATTTGACCAGTCAACCAGACTTAATGAGACAATTATTTGAAGAGGACGATGAAGAATGAATAATAATGAACTCGCGGTCAACACATCGATAGAAGATATCTATGGGGATAATCCTCTCATTACTCAATTACCGCCTATCCTTGACACAAAATCGGTCATTAAACACCTACGAGGGAAACTGAAATTTATTCCAGAACAGCGTTTCTTACCCCAACCAGAAAGAATCCATCTGATTGCTCAGTTGCCTCATGATTTTTTTCAACCACTGACTAAACATCTATCCCTTGAACAAAAAATTTCTATCATGATCCGGCAAGGTTACGTGAGCAGAAACATCACTAATGGGGATAGACATCGACATTTACACGCTGCTTTTCAGCAACTAGAACCATCAAATGAAAGCTCTTACCGCTATGCACCTCCAGAGTCGACTGCAACTAGCATGTCAATTATAGGATGTTCGGGAAGCGGTAAAACAACGACAATGAACAAAATTTTGCGTTATTACCCGCAAGTGATTGAACATAGAGAGCTGGGATTAAAACAAATTGTTTACCTTAAAATTGATTGTCCGCATGACAGCTCTTTAAAAAACTTATGCTCAAACTTTTTTAGAGCAGTAGATTTAGCATTAGGAGATACAAACTTCGAGCATCGTTTCACCAGAAGTCGCTTAAATGTGAATGCTATGCTGCAGCAGATGAAAATTATCGCAAATAATTATTCTATTGGACTTTTAATCATTGATGAAATCCAGCATTTGAATACAAAAAAATCTGGCGGGGCTGAAATCATTCTTAATTTCTTTGTCACCCTTGTGAATGTGGCATCCATTCCAATTGTGATGATTGGGACACCCAAAGCCAATGAAATTCTGCAAGAAGATTTAAGATCAGCTAGACGCAGTGCAGGATTAGGCTCTTTAATCTGGGAACCTATGCGCAATGAAGCACCCACTCCCGATCCTAGCACCCCTGATCAAATGATCATTTCTGAATGGTATGCTTTCACCAACAAGCTGTGGCAATATCAATGGGTTCAACAACCAGCTGAACTGACCGATGAATTAAGAAACACTTGGTATTATTATACGCAGGGCATTCCAGATTTAGTGGTCAAACTGTTCTGCTTGGTGCAGATTCATGCAATCACCATTGGTCTGGAAAAAATTACATCTGAACTTTTTAAAAAAGTCTACGAAGAACAATTACAGCCAGTCCACGATATTTTGGATGCACTCCGCTCAGGCAACCCCACACGTATTGCACGATATTCTGACTTAACGATCCCTCAAGTTCAAATTGAGGAATATGTTGAACAACACCGTTTCAAAGCTGCATTAAAAACGGAAATACAGCGTAAAGATCTAGGACCACATTATTCCACACTGATAGGTATGCTAACGGCCTTAGGTCACCCCGCTGCTACAATTGATCTGCATGTCACTTCTGCATTAAAAAAATATCCAAACGAGAACTTACAGGTACTACTCCAACATATTCTGGAAGTATTAGACGGCTCTGTAGCAAAAGATAAATTGGACCAGCCTCAGACCACAACTCCGGCAAGGAAGCCAAGGACCTCTCGTAAAGTCATGAAAGTGGAGGAATGGAAGAGTACTGAAACGAATGACTTACGAAACTTTTTCAGTCAAGCACAAGAACAGGACGTAGATGTTTATGAGTTATTAAAATCATCTCACTATTTGTTTGATCCTACCTGTCCCATTTTGCATTAAGCAGAAAAAATGGAGGGTAAGGTACCATGATTTCAAATTTTCCAGCACCATATCCAAATGAATTGATTTACAGTGTGATTGCTCGTTATGCTGTTCACAATGGGATTCTGAGTCCAAAATATCTCACTGAAGAATTATTCAATAATAGGAACTTGACACCAACTTACGATTTACCTTCTCATCTAGACAGGGTGGCCAGTTACTTACCAGATCACTATGATACGCTTATTTTAATCAACCAACACACCCTGTTACCAATTTACCAACCATTTCAACCTGATAGAGTAATGCATTATGCTGTGCAGGCATTGCGAGGTGAGCAGTATCAATCCCTGCATACCAAATTAGGAAAAAATGCATCGCGGATCAAAGCTGTGAGTTTTTTCCGGTTCTGCCCTCATTGCTGGCAAGAACAGATGCAGCAATATGGTGAAGTTTATTGGAAATGCAGCTGGCAGATTACAGGATATGAATATTGTACAAAGCATGCATCCCCCCTTTTTGTAAGCTCTGTCTCGTGTAATGGACTAGACCGAAGGTACTATGTTGCTCATTTAAATGCTCTTAAGGACTCTATTCAGCTCGCATTAAATTCTGAGGACTTAAATAAGCATAGTGAACTTGCAGGATTGATTGAAGAACTATTGTCTAATTCAGACACAATCACTTTAAAAAACTTTTCTTCTATATCTGTCGCTTACTTCAATATTTTAAAAGATCGGAACTTACTTTCAGGTCAAAAAAATATCAATTATGAAAAAGTTCGTCAACTTGTTGTCGATTATTGGGGGGAAAGTTTTCTTCAGTACTATCACCTAGGTGATCTGCGGTCTGAGAATTGCTGGCTCAAGAATATCTGCAGAAAACACCGAAAAGCTTTTTCATATCTTGAGCATCTCATCGTATTAAAGGCACTTGTTCCCGAACAAAGTCCTATTTATACATACCAACAGTATTTGGATCTAGCGACAGTAGGTATAGAGGAACAAGCCATTCCTGTCACTGTAAAACACAAGACTTACCAAGTCCTGTCAGATGATCAACTGAAATGGATACAATTGATTCAGGATATGTCAGTCAAACTAGCTCGTAAACATGATGGTGCACTGTACGCACGTTTATATCGCAATCATAAAGATTGGCTGTTACAAATCAATCAAACCGCTATCATGACACCACTCTCTCTACCCAAACCACGTGTCGATTGGAGTATTCGGGATCGTCAGTTTATGAAACAATTGATTAAAATACGTGATGAATTATTAGAAGACTTAGACTCCCCACAATGGACCAAAAAGTTTTTAATTAAACAACTTGGGCATGTCAGCCTAATTGAAAAAAACTGGCATTTTCTGCCGTTGACCAAAGCATTTTTGGAGCGCTACGCTGAGTCGGTGGATTGTTATCAAATACGTCGTCTGACACGAACATATATTCGTCAACAAACTGAGAATAAATACTATCCACCGAGTGTTTTTTTACGTGTATCAGGATTAAGTGAGCAGCGATTAACGCCAGAAGCACGTCGATTTTTTAATAATATTTGGGAAGAAATAAAAAATGAGTGATTGTTCAACCGACTTTTTACCAAAAGAGATGATTTACTATACTGCGACAAAAATTAGTCGACGCGGTCAAACTCGGTTTGATATTGATACTCATTTGTTTAACCCTATTATTAACCGTCCTATTCAACTTAAATTACCGATTGAGAGTATTATTCTTTATGACTATCTCACCCCAATTGCAGATTCTGAGCCAAAGGAATTATTTTTCCATACACTTGAAAGTGTAAATTTCACAGTATTCAAAACAATCACTTTATTAGGAGAAGAATATAAAAAAAGTGATCAAGGCAGGATTTGCTTTGAGTTTGATTACTACTCAAAAGTATTAAATAAAAATCTTACTATTCAAATACCGAAACTCATTCTTGCTCGGGACCTATTCTTTTCACATCCTTATCTTTTACGTGCAGCACTCTTTGCGGAAAACTATTCAACAGATATTCTAGTGGATACGAATGATGAAAAGGCTATTCATATTAATATAGCAAAAAACAAAAAAATTATGAACGCAGATGTCTCTGATCCTCATTTTTTGAAGAAGCTCGCTTTAATTTTATTACAGCCTGATTTAAATAAAGCCTTCATTAGTATTTATCAGAAAACAATTATTGATCAAAAAGGCGCTAAAAGTTTTAATTTTGACATGGAAGTGCCTGATCTTAAAAATATTGATCTAACAGTAGATGGAATTTATGATAAAGAAACAGGTATTTACAGAATTGAGCGCATTACATCTTTCAAAAATCTTGATACAGCTATCAACCGCCCTATTCAATTTCATTTCACTTCAAAAAAAATCATACAACAGGTCAAAAATGCTCAAGGGCAAGGTTCAAACAAACCAAAACCAGCGAGCCAACCTAAAGAGAAATTGAATAAAAATGCTGAGGCAGATATCGATAAACTACTGGCCAAGCTAAGAAACCTACCTGGAGAAATTTATACAATTGAAGAATTAAAAATTTCTTTAGAGAAACCTCCTGCTAAAACTGTAGTACGTAAAAGACGAAAGCAAATGGATAAAGATCAAAATCAAGAAGAAGGATTTGCTGGTGGAGAAGGAGATATAGAGGGTACAGTGTCTGGATTTACAACAGAATCAGAAATTCAACTAGAGCGAGTCACTTATAAAGACTTGATTAAACTATTGGAGCAAATTGAAGAAAAGGGATATAAAACCAAAGAAATCAAGAACTCACCTTTTAAAATATATAAACGTTTCAGAGGCCATAAGTTTGCAAACAATCAATTACGCTACTTTTATGTCTATAAAATTTTTAATATAGAAAATAACCATCAATTTTATTTGTGTGAAATTGATACTTCAGATGGTAAAAAAAATATCTCTACCTTATTACTCCCATATGAAAAAGAAACTCAACGATTAATTGAGATAGATTTGGAAATATTAAATAATTCAATACTGTCTCAATCACTCAGTTGGCCTAAAAAGCTTCTATCTGAAGTGAGAGGTATTACTGCAATAACTACAATTAATCATCCTTCCAAAAAGGAAGAAATAGAAGATGTAAATTATTACACTGACTGGGCGGAGCGGATCTTGGCAAAGGTAAAATCGATATAAATTTCATGAAGAGCTAATATATAAAATAGCATGCTGAAGTACCAAACTTTAAAAATTAGATGAAAGAGCACTATATACAGTTAAACATCTATTTTTAAAGAAGATATAAAAGTTAACCAGTAACTTGGCATATAGGAACTATTTTCCTTCTATAATCATACTTTCCTTACTTCGCAGGAATTATTTCGAGAATTTAAATGACACAACTTACTTGTTTTAAAGCCTATGACATCCGCGGCAAACTCGGTACAGAACTCAATGAAGAGATTGCTTATAAAATCGGTCGTGCCTATGGGCAAATTTATCAACCAAAAAAAATTGTGGTGGGCTGCGACATCCGTCTCAGCAGTGAAGATTTAAAACAAGCCACCATCAAAGGTCTGAATGATGCGGGTGTTGATGTTTTAGATTTAGGTATGACGGGGACTGAAGAAGTCTATTTCGGTGCCTTTCATCTAGATGTTCAAGGTGGGATCGAAATCACGGCAAGCCATAATCCGATGGACTATAACGGCATGAAATTGGTCCGCGAAAATGCACGTCCGATTGGAGCTGATTCAGGGCTAAAAGAAATTCGTTTATTGGCTGAATCAGGCAACTTTAATGAAGTTATCACTAAAAGCAAAACTGAAAAATACAATATTCTGCCTGAATATATTGATCATTTAATGTCGTATATTGATCCTGCAAAAATTCGCCCACTCAAATTAGTCATGAATGCGGGCAATGGCGCTGCTGGTCATGTGGTTGATGCCATTGAAGCAAAATTTAAACAGTTCAATATGCCTGTTGAATTTGTCAAAATTCACAATGATGCCGATGGTACTTTCCCTAATGGTATTCCCAACCCAATTTTAGTTGAAAACCGTGACAGTACCCGTAATGCGGTGATTGAACATCATGCAGATATGGGTATCGCTTGGGATGGTGACTTTGACCGCTGCTTCTTATTTGATGAAAAAGGCCAATTTATTGAAGGTTATTACATCGTCGGTCTATTGGCACAAGCGTTCTTACTGAAACAATCTGGTGAGAAAATTGTGCATGACCCTCGCCTGGTTTGGAATACCTTTGATGTGATTGAACAATACCAAGGTGAAGCGATTCAGTCTAAATCAGGGCATTCATACATTAAAGAAAAAATGCGTGAGCACAATGCAGTATATGGCGGTGAAATGTCAGCGCATCATTACTTCCGTGATTTTGCTTACTGTGACAGTGGAATGATTCCATGGTTGTTGGTTGTTTCTGTACTGTCTGAAACTGGACAATCGTTGTCTTCATTAGTTGAAGAGATGATTACTAAATTCCCTTGCTCAGGGGAAATCAATTTCAAAGTCGCAGATACTCAAGTCACAATTCAAAAAATCTTTGATCACTTCGCAAATCAAAATCCAAGTATTGACCACACAGATGGTGTAAGTTTAGATTTTGGGGCTTGGCGCTTTAACGTACGTGCTTCAAACACAGAGCCCCTATTACGTTTAAATATTGAAAGCCGTGCGGATAAAAATCCTAAAAAAATGCAAGACTATGTGGATGAGCTGACCCAGCTGATTCAAGGCAGCTGAAGTCAGAAAAAAAAGAGCCACATCAAAATGGCTCTTTTTTTATTCTTGATACTTATCTGAACAAATTAATCGCGATAGCCTTGTGGATTCTGCTTCTGCCAATTCCAACTGTCTGCCAACATATCTTCTAGTTTATATTTTGGTTTCCATCCCAGTTCACTCACCGCTCGAGCATTATTCGCAAAAGATGTTGCCACATCACCTGAGCGACGTGGCGCAACTTCATAAGCAACAGCAACGCCATTCACTTGCTCAAAAGTATTTTTCACTTCCAGAACAGACGAACCATTACCCGTTCCCACATTCCAAGCTCTACAACCTTTAGCTGCCAAACGATTATTCAATGCACATAAATGCGCATTTGCCAAATCTACAACGTGGATATAATCACGAACACCAGTACCATCAACCGTATCGTAATCATCGCCATAAATTGAAAGTTTTTCACGACGACCAACCGCAACTTGCGTCACATAAGGCATCAAATTATTTGGAATACCTTGAGGGTCTTCGCCAATACGACCACTTTTATGCGCACCAACTGGATTAAAATAACGTAAAAGTGCGATTGACCAACGCCCATCAGCAATAGAAAGCTTTTCTAATAATTGTTCAACAATCAGCTTAGTATACCCATAGTTATTGGACGGCATACCTGTCGGCATCGTTTCATCCAGAGGTGAAATATTCCCTTCATCATAAACTGTCGCTGAAGAACTAAATACCAAATTAAATACATTGGCACGTTCCATTGCTTGAACCAATTGTATTGATCCTGCAATATTATTATCAAAATAAGTTAGTGGTATTTGCTGGCTTTCACCTACTGCTTTTAATCCAGCAAAATGAATCACCGCATCAATTTGATGTGAAGAAAAAGTTTGATCCAAATCATTTTGAATGCGAATATCACCTTGAATAAACTTAAGCGTTTTTCCAGTTAACTCCTGAACACGTTTTAATGACTCTTCCGAGCTATTTGAAAGGTTATCGAGCACAATCACATCATGTCCAGCGTCAAGGAGTTCAACACAGGTATGTGAACCGATATAACCTGCCCCACCAGTCACTAAAATATTAGCCATCTAATTTTCCTAATAAAATTTTTAACAAACCCTGAGTCGAAACATCTAAAGCAGATAAATCTTGTTGTTGCCCATTTAAAATCGGCAGTAACTGGTTGGCAATTTCCTTGCCCTTTTCAACACCCCATTGATCGAAAGGGTTAATATTCCAAAGTACGGATTGTACAAATACTTTATGTTCATACATTGCGATGAGCATACCTAAGCTATAAGGATTGAGCTCCTGCATTAAAATTGTTGTACTTGGCTGGTTACCCTCATATTTTTTATATTCAGGCAAAGAGGCCAATTCGCTTTGATCCAATGCTTGATTACCGAATGCCAATAAACGTGACTGTGCTAAACAATTTGAAAGTGCCAAATGATGTTGTTCAATTAATGCCTCAGCATTATCCACATAGGTAAACTGATTTGCGTTATAACGTTGTATTGGGGCAATGAAGTCACAACTCACCGAATGTGTACCTTGATGCAACAGTTGATAAAATGCATGTTGTGCATTCGGCCCAACCTCGCCCCACACAATCGGACAAGTATCCCATTCAACCTTTTCACCATTACGTTGGATCGACTTCCCATTCGATTCCATTTCAAGCTGCTGTAAATATGAAGCAAAGTATTTGAGGCGACCGTCATAAGGCAAAACAGCATGGGTTTGAATGTCTAAGAAATTATTGTTCCAAGCGCCTAAAAGCCCCATCAAAACAGGAATGTTCTGCTGAAAAGGGGCATGTTGAAAATGCTGGTCAATCGCATAAGCGCCCGCTAAAAACTGCTTAAACCCATCCACCCCAATAGTTAAAGCAATTGGAAGTCCAATACACGACCACAGAGAATAGCGGCCACCCACCCAATCCCACAATAAAAATTGATTCTCAGGCGCGATCCCCCAAGCAGTCATTTTTTCGGGCTTGGTCGATACGCCAATAAAATGGTGCTTTAAGGTTTGAGCCTCTTGGCCTAATGCTTTTTCAAGCCACAGACGTACCGTTTGAGCATTGGAGAGTGTATCAATCGTACCAAATGACTTTGATGAGATAATAAACAAGGTTGTTTCTGGACGCAGCTTATGCAGAAGCTCTGAAAGCTGACTACCATCTATTGTTGAAACAAAATGTAGATTTAAAGGCTTTTGTGTCGATTTTTTAAAGTCAGATAATGCATGGCTGACCATCAGCGGCCCTAGGTCAGAGCCCCCCACACCAATATTGACCACATCTTGAATCACCTCACCCGTCGCCCCCCGGTATTGGCCCTCGTGAATTTTGTTGACCAATGCATACATTTTTTGCAGTTGTTCATGAATCTGATCGGCAATAGCCTGATGCTGTTGATCGTATTGCGGTAAACGTAAAGCCCAATGCATGGCTGAGCGGTGTTCAGTATAGTTAATCGCTGTACTTGAGAATAAAGTTTTAATCCAACTGGTTAAATCTCGTGCCTGCGCCCACTGCACTAAAGAATCAACTGCCGTTCGGTCAATACGATGTTTACTAAAATCAAAAATAATCGGCTCTAATACGACAGAGAGCTGCTCAAAACGCGTCGAATCATCTGCAAAAAGATCATTCAGATGATGCTGTTCAAAATGAGCTTTCAAGCCCTGCAGTCGGGCAATTGCTGTATTAATATCTTCAACGGGATATGGTTTCTTTTTATTCTTCATCGCCCTACACCCTGATAGGCAAAGCCTTGGGCTTTGACATAGCATGGATCATAAATATTGCGACCATCTAAAATCAGTGGGTGCTGCATTTTTTTGAGTAATTCTGGGTAATTAGGGCTCCAGTACTGCTTCCAAGCAGTTAATAAGCACAAAGCATGTGCTCCCTCAACGGCCTCATATTGATCGGTACAGTAAATCAAATCTTCTCGATACCCATAATGTTTTTCAATTTCTGCCAATGCCTGAGGATCATGCAATTTGACCACCATATTTTGTGCCCAAAGCGCTTTTAACATGGCATGAATTGGAGACTGCTGAATGCGAGACGTGTTTTCTTTAAATGAGGCCCCCCAAATTGCAATCACCTTACTCGCTAAATCCCCATGATAATAATTCCATAATTTACGGAAGAGAATTTCTTTTTGCTGCTCATTGATATCCCAAACTTGCGCCAATAACTGGCTCTTCGCTCCAGTCCCCGAAACAGTATTTGCCAAGGTTAGGACATCATGAGAGAAGTTCTCACCACCAAAGCCAGCCCCTGGATAAAGATATGAAGCACCAATTCTGCTATCTGCTGCCAAGCCTTGACGTACATGCTCAATATCGATACCTAACTTTTCAGCCACCACGGCCAAATCGTTAATATAACTGATGCGCGTCGCCAACATGCCTGAAACACTGAGTTTAGTAAACTCGGCATCTAAAACGGGCATAAACAAATATTGTTGTTCTCTTGGAAATAAAGGACGAAGTAACTCTCGAATTTTAATTTGACTCGTTTCACTTGAACAGCCCACTGTCAGTTGTTTTGCCTGAACTAGGCTTTGTAAAGCATTACCTTCTTGGATTACGTCAGGCAAATACACCCAATCATCGTCCGATAAGATTTTTTCAAATTTTTCAGTACCATGTAACCCTAAAGTCGAGGCATTGATCATCAATTTAGGATGAATAATAGGACGCTGTTTGAGTTCTTTTAAAATTTCGATGCCTTGCGATTCTTCTGTCGGACTCAGACTAAAAAAGTAAGCATCGATATCGAGAGGAATCGCATTAAAATTGCAGTATTGGAGAAATCCACTTTTTTCTTGCTTATGGAGTAGATTGATCACAGCATCATCTTGGGTATAGGCTTGCTCTGAAGCCAACCTTTTTAGGATATCGCACCAAAAGACCTGATGTCCACATTCAGCCAACAATGCCGCCATAACACCTGAATACAGGGTTTGTCCAAATACTGCAACTTTCATAAGAGTTTCCCGCTGATCATTAAAGCTCTTGGATAAGCGCTTTAAATGCCTCACCCAACTTCGGGTGATCGACCCCATAATGCAAAACGGCTTTTAAATAACCCAGTTTACTTCCGCAGTCAAAGGTTTGGCCTTTCATACGATAGGCTTCAACTGTATTGGTCTGTTGTAGCATGGCAATTGCATCAGTTAATTGAATTTCATTGCCTGCTCCTTTAGGGGTATTTTCGAGCAAGGTCATAATTTCTGCAGGCAAGACATAACGTCCCACCACCGATAAATTAGAAGGTGCCGTGCCGACTGCAGGTTTTTCGACAATGCCCTGCATCACGGTACTTTCACCTTCTGCGGGTGCAGTGGCTACATCGACAATACCGTATTGATCGACCAGATGATCTGGCACTGCTTCGACCATAATCTGTGCGGCATGGCTTTGCTCAAAACGCTGAATCATGCGTGCCAAGTCATTTTGTGCAGCATCATCTTTAACCAATACATCGGGTAACAGCACTGCAAAAGCGTCATTACCCACTACAGATTTAGCACATAAAACCGCATGCCCTAAGCCTAAAGGTTGTGGCTGACGTACACTCACAACACTGACATGGGCAGGTAAAATTTCGGTAATCTCTTTGAGCAAATCCAGTTTTTGTTTTTGTGCTAATGTGGTTTCTAGCTCAAAGTTACGATCAAAGTAGTTTTCAATGGAGGCTTTAGAGGAATGGGTCACCAAAATAATTTGCTCAATCCCTGCTGCAACTGCCTCGCGTACTACATATTCAATCGCAGGACGATCAACTACGGTCACCATTTCTTTGGGAATGGCTTTACTGGCTGGCAGAAAACGGGTGCCTAAACCTGCAACGGGTAAAATGGCTTTTTTAATCATATGTCTTAACCTGATCTCGATATTTTAATTTACTTTGACTTCTTTACCACGGACATAACCATCCACATAGTGTTCAAGCTGTGCCAAAGCCCAGTCGATATCACTTTGAATTGCTGTTAAGTCATGCATACGCTCAAACACCAACAACAATTCATCCAACGGATACATTTTTTCATAAGAACGCAAAATCCGGCTGTGTTGTGTCACTTCGGTATTATCGGCATCAATCAACAATTCTTCGTAGAGTTTTTCGCCTGGACGTAAGCCTGAATATTGAATTTCAATATCACCTTCCTGACTGCCTGTTTCACGTACTTTTAATCCACTCAATGCAATCATTTGACGGGCCAAATCCTGAATGCGTACAGGCTCCCCCATATCCAGCAGGAATACATCGCCCCCCTGACCCAAAGCACCCGCCTGAATCACCAATTGCGAGGCTTCTGGAATGGTCATAAAGTAACGGGTGACTTCAGGATGAGTCACGGTAATAGGCCCACCTTTGGCAATTTGCTGTTTAAACAACGGCACCACCGAACCCGACGAACCCAAAACATTCCCAAAGCGGACAATGCTAATTTGGGTCTGATCTTGCGCTTCTGCCATGGCCTGACAATACAACTCTGCCATACGTTTAGACGCGCCCATGACATTGGTCGGACGCACGGCTTTATCGGTAGAAATGAGCACAAAGGTTTCTACCCCTTTTTTAACTGCGGCATTTAAGCTAAATGCCGTACCAATTGCATTATTTTTCAAGCCTGCCAATGGGTTACACTCCACCAAAGGCACGTGTTTGTAGGCAGCAGCATGGTACACAGTTTGAATCGCATACTGTTCCATCACCCGTTCCAGTTTGGCCTGATCGAGCACTGAACCTAAAATCGGGATAATGGTGACATCGCTATTTAAGCGTAATTCTTTGTCAATGCTATACAACGCAAATTCGGTCAGTTCATAAATCACCAAGGCTTTGGGTTTATTTTTGACAATTTGGCGACACAGTTCAGAACCAATGGAACCACCCGCGCCTGTGACCAAGACCATTTTATTTTGAATATTTTTAGCCAACAGTTCGGGTACTGGCGGCACAGGGTCACGCCCGAGCAAGTCAATAATATCAACTTCCTGAATATCCGATACGTGAATTTCACCATCGACCAGTTTGGTCAGTCCTGGAATTTCGGTAATTTTAATATGTGCAGGTTCTAAAAATTTGACGATCTCGCTTTTACGCATCCGCCCCACTGAAGGCAATGCAATCAAAATTTCATCAATATGCTTTTTCGGCATGACTTTTAATGCTGTTTCTGCATCATAGACTTTTAAACGGCCCAACTGTTGTCCAGTGAGTGATGGATCATCATCAATAAACAACACGGGTAAGTGTTCATCGGAATTGTAGAGTGCTCCTGCAATTTGCTGTCCTGCATTGCCTGCACCATAAATCGCCACACGTTTTTTTTGTATATCGGCCTGTAAATAAGAACGCACGATAAAGCGAATAAAACCACGGCTAAACCAAACCCAAGCGAACATGAGAAAGCCGAACATAAGCGGAATAGAAGTGGGAATAAAGGCATCGGTAAAATATGCCAACGCATATAACCCTGCCACAGTCAAAGCCGTACCCACCCCCAATTTGACCATAAACAGTTCGCTGTAGGTACGCACAATAAAGCGATACACCCCAAAAATAAACAGCGATACAACGGCAATCACACTTGCCCATACCGAACCAAAAGCCAAATTGGGCACCACTTCTGCGCCTAGGTCAAACTGGCGAATGGCATAACATAGCCACAGCAAGACAGGAAATACACAGAAGTCCAGCACCATTAAAAATGCGAGTTTGACTAAGCGGGGGGATTCTACAGCAGGTTCGATAATGGATTTCACGGGATGAGGCTTCTCAATATTTTTTTACTGAAAATTGTCTATATACCTTAAATAGGCAATTTTCAGTTCACACTATTTTTATGAAAGTAAAATATATCATTTACATATTTTACTCTATTTTCGGTTTCAAGATTAGGTAACTCTATCGCATGAATAGTCTAGTGATGTAAATACACCAACTCATCTGACGCAGCCCTTTAAGCTCTATCACAAGATGAAGATCACCACTTGAGGACTGCATCATCAGTATGGCTTAGCCTGCCATCTGTTGTATCACCTGCTGAATCGCCGCAATAGTTTTTGTGATACTGTCATCGCTTAAGTTTGGATGGACCAAGAACATTAAACTGGTTTCGCCCAATTGCTGTGCATTTGCTAAACGCTGTGCAGGTCGCCATGTTGTACCATCAAAGGCGTGTTCCAAATATACTTCTGAACATGAGCCACTAAAACAAGGGACATTTTGGGCATTAATTTCCTGCATGATACGATCACGTGACCAATCTGCGGGTAACTGTTCGCTATTGACCTGCACATAGCACTTGTAGTTGGCATGTACATAGTCACTGTCTGGGTAATGCACAGTAAAATATGGACTGTCCTGAAAGGCTGCCAAAATACGCTGTGCATGCTCGGTACGTTTTTGTGTCCATTCTGGCATGCGCTGTAATTGTATACGTCCAATCACCGCTTGCATTTCCATCATGCGCCAGTTGGTACCAAACGAATCATGTAACCAACGAAAACCTGGTGGATGCTCTTTGTTATAAATACTGTCGAAGTTTTTGCCATGATCTTTATAAGACCACATTTTTTTCCATAGCTGTTCATCATTGGTGGTGACCATACCGCCTTCACCACCTGTGGTCATAATTTTGTCCTGACAAAACGACCATGCACCAATATGTCCGATAGAACCAGCCGATTTACCTTTGTATTTTGCGCCGTGTGCCTGTGCACAGTCTTCAATCACATATAGCCCTTTATCCGCAGCCAGTTGCATAATGGGGTCCATATCACACATCCAGCCTGCCAAATGCACACAAATAATGGCTTTAGTATTTGGAGTCAGTACTGCTTCAATAGTACGGGCAGAAATGTTTTGTGAATCAAGCTCCACATCGGCAAAGATGGGGTTGGCACCTGCTGTCACAATTGAACTGGCAGAAGCTAAAAAAGTACGGGAAGTGACAATCACGTCATCCCCTGCTGCAATGCCTAATGCCTTAAGCGCGACATCTAAAGCAACTGTACCGTTGGCAAGTGCTACTGCATATTGAGTTCCCGCAAACTGTGCAAATTCTTTTTCGAATTCACGGCATTCTTGTCCCGTCCAGTAATTGACTTTATTGGAAAGCAAGACTTGCGATACGGCATTGGCTTCTTCTTGACTAAAGCTTGGCCATGGTTCAAATGCAGTATTTAACATTACCTATTCCTAGATTTTAAAAAGTTTGAAAAATTATTTTTTCTCTAAAATTCGTGCCGGATTGCCGATCACTGTCACACCCGCAGGAACATCTTTGGTCACCACCGCACCCATTCCAACAATAGCACCTTTACCGATCACGAGAGGTTTATCTGGCGTACCCTGTTTAATGACAGCGCCTGTGCCAATATAGGCATGGTCTTCAATGACAATGTTGCCATTACAACTAACGCGCGGGGAAAAAGTGACAAAGTCACCAATCGTACAATCATGCCCAACGTAAGAATAAGCACTAATATGACAATGCTTTCCAATCTTTACGTTGTCAGTGAGCAAACAATATACAAATAAAATCAAGCCCTCTTTAGCATTTGCTGTTTCATAAGCGATTGCGTTATCAGCTACTATTTCAACAAACCCTATACCGTCTGATTCGCACTTATTCGCAAGCTTTTCTCTAACTTTTGAGTCTGCCACTGCAATAACAATTTTTTTTGATGCAGCTTTAACTGACTTAAAATCTTCATAGGTCATTACTAGGAAGCCATTAACTTGTTCTTGTTGAATCCCATCATCTACAAAAACAAACTCTGAATTATCACTAAGGTAATTTGATTTCAGTACAGGCATAATTTCTCTGCCAAATCCACCAGCACTATAGACTGCATAAATATGTTTCATGATTTTTCATCCTTTTGTTTACCTTCAAATCTAGTCATAGTCGCCTCGCCCTCTGCACTAATGTCATCTTTAGCCAGCACTTTATGCACGGTTTGAAACATAATTTTAAAATCAAGCAGTGTGGACTGGTTGTCTACATACCACGTGTCTAGCTTAAATTTTTCATCCCAACTAATTGCATTACGTCCATTGACCTGTGCATGCCCTGTCATACCTGGACGCACGTTATGACGTTTGGCTTGCTCTGGACTATACAGCGGTAAATATTCCATCAGCAATGGCCGTGGCCCCACCACGCTCATATCACCTTTAATCACATTCCATAGCTCGGGCATTTCATCCAGACTGGTAGCGCGTAACATTTTGCCAAATGGCGTTAAGCGCTCGCTGTCTGGTAGGCTATTACCTTGGGCATCGACGGCATCGCGCATGGTACGAAATTTAATCATTTCAAAGGGTTTTCCATGCAAACCGGGACGAACCTGACGAAACAGCACAGGCGAGCCCAAGTTTTTTTTCACCTTGTATGCAACAATCGCATAAAGTGGTGAAAGCAGGATCAGGGCAATAGAAGCAATGATAATATCGAGTAAGCGTTTGAACATGGGTAACCTAAATTAACTTATATCAAATTTGATATTGAGGAAATAAATAATATCTAACATTTTACTCAACTAGTCTTTCTACTAAATCCATGATCTTCATATAAGATATCTCCCGTAGGAAGAATTCTTTTGCAATTTTCTTATTTATTTCAGACATTTTTTTTAATAAATGTCTATTCTCAGATAAGAATATTAATTTTTTAGCTAAATCTTTATAATCACCTGACTGATAATGCACCCCCCCCCCCATAGCTAACAACTCCTGAACTTCTAAATTTTCCTGACAGCTTAAAATAGGAAGTCCACAACAAAAATAATCTGACAACTTGTTGGTAATTGATTGCTGGGCAGTTGAACGAATAGGATTAATAGCTATATCAGAATATTTCAATTTTTCCATTGCATGATCATATGCCATAGTCCCTCTAAACTTAACATATCCACCTAATTCTGAATTTAATTTTTTCAATCTTTCTTCGTGGGGACCTGTTCCTATAAATTCAATTTCTACTTGATCATGGCATAAAGTTGAGGCTCTCACTATTGTTTCCAAATCATAACTACCCGCCATCGTTCCTATATATGTAGCGATCATTTTTTTCTGATTTGGTTTCTTGATTTCAGAATTAAAGTGTAAATTATCTGCTCCAATGTAAACCACTTCTTTATATTGATTATCAAGATGATTTATATCTGCTCTGTTCATATAAGTTTCAGACACAGCAACTAAAGCATCAGCATGAGCATAGGTATGATTTGCATACTTTGTGATTGGGGATAAAATTAATTTTCCCAAATGATTAGACAACAATGGTATCGGTCCAAATATTGATTCAGGCCAAATATCTTGTATATCCATGACTAACTTAAAACCTAATGTTTCTTTCAATTCTCCAAGAATATAGTTGGTTTTTATTAATGGATAAGCCGAATAAACCAAATCATATTTACACTGATTAGTTAGCATAAATTTTTGAAAATTCTCACAAAATTCATGATGACTTTTTAATCTTCCAAAGCTAACATTCACCCTATATCCAGGCTCATCTAATAAAATTACCTTTATACCATCTAAACTTTTTCTTTCACTACGATGAGACTTTAAAATGTGACAAAATCTGCTCGTTACTAAGGTTACATCATATTTTTTACTTAATATCTTAGCAATAGCAATGAAACGGTTTGCCCCTGGCTCATCAGGAAATGTAACATAAGGAGCAACAACTAAAATTTTTTCTCTTAATTGCATAAAGCCCTCAATTTAATAAAAAAAACTAGATTTTATCACAAAAAATAAAGCAAAAATATTACTTTTTTGAACTTAAGTTTATATAAATCCCTAAAAAAAAGAAAAAGTATGGAAAAGCATATGCCCTTGAGAAAACCATAGATAATAAACAAAAAATTAAAGGCATAAGGAGAAAAAAATATTCCTTTTCTTTAAAAGATTTTATTAGTGTCCAAAAAATTAGAAAAATTATGGGTAAAAAAACAAATAAACCATAATCATCTAATAAAAATAAAATATTATGAATATAGTTACCACCACCTTCTTCTTCCTTTAGTCTAGTATAAAGATTACCAGTAAAGGGGTTAACAGAAATACGTTCTAACCCTAAATTTAAAAAAATTGTTCTCGCATCATCTCCACCTGATGAAGATTCCACGGTATACCCGATCCGTGTATCCGAAAAACTTTCATAAAAACTATGTGTTTTACTTAAATTCCCAACTACAATAATTAAAGAAAAAACTAAAACTATTAATGAAAATATAGATGTAGTTTTGATTTTCAGACTAATTAAACTATATGTATAAAATATAAAAACTGCTGCTAAAAAGAATACCAAGGAGGATCTTGAGCCAATATACAAAAGAGTTATTGCACCCAAAATCAATAAACCAAACTTTAAAAAATTAGATTTTATTATTGGTATAATTAATAGCAAAATAATCGAATAAACATCAGCAATCCTAAGATATGCACCATATTCATTTAACTGAGCCCATACATCCTTTAAAAAAAACTGAGTATATAAAACAACTCCAGTTACCACACATAAGGTAAAACAAAAACACTGATTAACTATTTTTTTAAACTTTACATAATAAAGACCTGAGTAAAATAATAAAAAATACATAAAAAAAGATGTAAAAAACGCATTAAAAACTACTAAATTAAATTTAGAAGTATGATAAAAAATAAAATTCAAACATACAGAGATAATAAAGAAAGAAAAAAAACAAACCAAGATTATTTTAGGATATTTATTTAATTGATTAATTCTAATAGGAAAAAATAATAAAGCCAATAGTAAAACAGGAAATGCTATTATTGTTGCAGATGGAACAGGTATATTATAGAGATAAGCAAGAATATCACTAATTAACTTAAGTGGAAATACTAAAATAATTAAAAGCAAACCCAAATAATCACCTACGAATCTTCTCATAGAATCATTCATGATAATATCTGTTCTAATCATATTAAAGTTAACTCTTATCAAGGGTACCTAATACTACAAAAAGGTAAATAGAATAAAACAAAAAACCTGTAACTGCATAAGTTTCAAATATAAAATTAGAAAAAAAAGAACCTGCAACAACCACTGCTCCAACTCTTAGAACAAATCCTAATGATTGTAAAAAAAGAGAAATTTTTTGATTATTTGTTATATGTAGCGACATAGAAATAGGTGATGTAATAAACTGCATAAAGAACCACGGTATCATCCAACTCATCATCACTCCAACTCTAGACCATTCCTCACCTAGAAATATAGGAATAATACAAGGAAATAAGAAAAACCCTAATAACATGGGTATTAAGCTCACCCTAATAAGGTTAATAATTATTTCATGCGTAAATTTTTTTAAGTTATTTTCTCGATATTTGTTCCCAGCTTCACTCAAATAAACCTGTGCAACTGATTGACCAACTAAAGACATAGGTGCTGATAGCAATTGGCTTGCTAACATTAAAAAACCAACCTCAGGTCCTACGCTATAAAAAGCTATTAACAAAATAGGCAGTTGTATTGAAGATGCATTAAAAACACCTTCCAACACTGAATATTGAGGGAATTTTTTATACCTTTTAAATATTGCCATCAACTTAAATTTATTAATTCTTCTTAAATTTTCTCCATTTTCTTTAAAAAATCTTCTCCCAATTACAAAAAAACCGCTACTAATTCTAATTATGTATCCTAAAATCAAAGCTAAGAATGCAGGAGAAATTAATCCATATACTATTTGAAAAATAGTACTAAAACCTGTTTGCATTAATCTTGTTTTAGATACTAGAATAAATTCTTTTTTTCTAGTACTCCAGTATTGGAAGGTGTTATAAAATCCAATTAACAACCCTCCTAATGGTATCAACCAATAATAATCAAGAAGTTTAGTATCAATAATATTTTTAAGAAAGTTTTGACCTAGGAATAATAACAAAAAAATAATAAAGTTAATTACCAATGTACTCATCAATGCCAAGATCACCAAGATAACTGCATGTTTATCCAGTTTAGGTAAAGGTATAGCTATCTCAAACCTCAAACAAACTAAAACACTAATAATGCTCAAAATGGAGATATAGACTGCCAAGACACTAAAATCATTTGGATCATACAATCTAGTAATTATTGGTAATGTACAAATAAATATTAAATGAGAGAATGCAGTACCCGTTATTAAAATCATAACCGACTTCAACATTCCATTTAAAGAGTTTATTTTATTTCGAATATTACTAATCAAATTCAATTCCTAAAATTAAATATATGATTTTTTTATTAAAATCATAGTTTCTCATATAAAGAAATTAATTTTTTCGCATAATTTTGAGGATCACATTCCTTTATAATCAAATCATAAGCATTTTCTACATATAATTCAGTTTGCTCTTTATCTTCAATCGTTTGCAATATTGCTTTTGCCATAGCTTCAGTATTTCTCGGCTCAACCAAATGACCCGTTTGGTTATTAATCACAATTTCACCAATAGCTGAAGCAGCATAGGCACATACTGGAGTTTTTGTTAGCATTGCTTCTATAATTGCATTAGATACCCCTGCACCAGAATCACCATCTACAACAATAGGGCTAACAAAAACATCTACCTTTTGCATGAAATCTTCAACATCCACAATATTGCCCATGAAGCTGATTTTATGTTGAATATTCATATTCTCAGCTAAACATTCCAATTCTTTTCTATGCGGTCCATCTCCACCAATAATAAACTGAATATTTTGCGGAAATTCTTTGGACTCATTTATATATTTAGCTATTTCTAAAAATAAATCCACACACCTATCCGCTCTTAAAGCCGATAATGTCCCAACTGTAATAAAATTTTTAGACAATTTTTCTTTAGGTGCAGTATCCGGATTTAATCGATAAGCATTATAAACATAAGATGTATGTAGCGGTTCAAATCCATATCGAATTAATTTTTTTTGTTCTAATTTACAATTACCCAACCCTCTAATATCCATTCTATTAAATAAAGGTACAACATATTTATAAGTTGAGTGATTTAACCCTCGAGAGGTCCAGAATATTTTTAGATTTTTATTTTTTGAAAAAAATTTAGCCACCCATAACATAGGTATAGGCCTAGCCATTTGTGCATGTATCACATTAATATGATATTTATTTACCACATAAATAACTTTTAATATGTATTGCAATATTTTTATTGGATTTTTCGTATGAGATATTACATCAAACTGTTTAATATCTAATTGATTAATCGATTCAGATAAAGGGCCTTTCTTACCCAAGACATAAACATCTTGAACATATGATTTCAGTTCTTTGGCTGTGATATAAGTTGCTATTTCTGTTCCACCCACTTTCCCCATATCACTTACTAATAAAACACGTAATTCTTCATTATTAGTCATATAGAGCTCCAAATGAGCTTACAATTTTCTCTTGCGCTTCAATAGTCAAATAAGGATGCATCGGCAAACTCATTACACGTTCAGCGACCAAATCACCTACAGATAACACTGCATTATCATCTGCTACAGCAGGCTGTTTATTTAAGGGAATTGGATAATGCACCGCAGTCGGAATACCCTGAGATTTTAACTTTTCTTGTACTTCGCTACGATTATCTACTTGAATCGTATATTGCGCCCATGCACTTTGGTTATGCATTTCAATAAACGGAGTTGTTAAAATACCTGCTTCATTGAAAAGCTTAGTATAAGTATCCGCCACACGCTGACGCGCCTGCATTTCATCGTCCAAAATTGCCAGTTTGGGTAACAAAATAGCCGCTTGCAACGTATCTAGACGGCTATTTACCCCAACACGAATGTGATGGTAACGACGGTCTTGCCCATGACGTGCAATCTGACGAATCACTTTAGCAAGCTCTTCATCGTTGGTAAAAATAGCGCCACCATCGCCATAGCAACCTAAAGGCTTACTTGGAAAAAAGCTGGTACAGGCAACAGTACTTAAATTACAGCTTTTACGCCCTTTGTAAGTCGCACCAAAACTTTGTGCAGCATCTTCAATCACGGGAATATTATATTTAGCAGCAATTGCATTAATTGCATCAAAATCAGCACATTGTCCATACAGACTTACTGGAATAATTGCTTTAGTGCGTGGTGTAATGACTGCTTCTAGTTGTTCTACATCTAAGTTATAGGTTTTTGGGTTCACATCTACATATACAGGTGTCGCCCCCAATACAGCCACAGTTTCTGCTGTTGCAATATATGTAAAACCTGGGGTAATGACTTCATCCCCTGGCCCTATACCAAATGCCATTTGAGCAATTTGCAAAGCATCTGTACCATTAGCACAAGTAATACAATATTTAGCACCCACATAAGTCGCTAACTTTTCTTCTAGTTCTGCAACTTCAGGCCCTAATATATACTGACCATGTGCCAATACCCGCTGAATACCCGCATCAATTTCAGCTTTAATACGTGACTGCTGTGCTTTTAAATCAATAAATTCAATCATTGCTAAGAGACCTTTTAAAGTTCTTTAAAAACTTTTGATGTGGTATAGCAAAGTTACCCGTCACAGTTTCACCCTGTTTTACGCCACGAGTTACAACTGCCCCCAAAGTAATAAAACAATTATCTTCCAATACAATACGGTTCGTAATCACTGCAGAAGGACCAATCCATACCTTATTACCGATATCCACATTTCCACCAATCATAGCATGGGCAACAATTAAGCACTCTTTACCACATTGCACTCCATGTGCATAATGAACAAAGGCATCTAATTTAGTGCTCTCTCCAATAATAGTCGGTCTATAAGAAAACCCTTTTGCCACATGACTATTTGCACCTATCTCAACATTATCATGAATAATAACTTCACCATTATGTGCTACTGATAAAATTCCGTGAGATGTCTTTTTGTGCTCAAACCCATCAGTTCCAACCACACTACCAGCACGAATAATTACATTATCACCAATAGTTACATCAGAAAGAATTGTTACATTTGGATCAATTTTACAATTCTTGCCGATTTTAACCCCCACAGGGCTAACATACGCTTGAGGGCTTATTTCACTACTAGAGTCTATAATTGTTGTCTGTCTTTCCTGATTTTTCGCCAAGTAATCAACAATAGAGAAAAAGAACCATTTGGGCTCATCAACTACTACTAAATCAATATCTGCTCGGATTAAACCACTTGAAGCAATTTCTTGAGTACAAAAAATACCTTTTATACTATTATTATTATTTAATTGAGGAACATACTTTTGATCCTCAATGAATGATAATAAGTTATTTTCCGAGGTAGTAACTAATAACCCTACATCATCATAATCAAACATATTTTGAAAAAGCTGGTGAGTCGCTTGGAAAACCACATCATTTGTAATTTTCATTAGTTTTCACCTTTGCTAATAGAGGGTGTGGGTTGCTTGGATTTTCAAGAACTGGAGCAACACGAATCACTTCAACCGTTTCAATTGCTGCACGGTTTTCTTCTACGCCATAGCCTTTACCAGACAAAATACGTTGGTAACTTTGGGTGTGTAAGTCGGTAAAACCACCTGAAAACTCAAGCTCTTCATTTTCAATAGTAATACTACGGTAGGTTAATTTCTCACCTTGCACCGCATTTTCAGGTAAATTTTGGGCATCAATCGACAAGAACCAGCGTACACGGGCACGTTCATACTCTAAATAACCCGATGCGGTTTTTTCATCACGATAATGCACTTCATTCTTCACAATTTTGCCAAAAATAAAGTGCAGCATGTCATAAAAGTGCACACCAATATTGGTTGCCACGCCACCCGATTTATTATCTACTCCTTTCCATGATTTTAAATACCACTTACCACGTGAGGTTAAATAAGTTAAATCTACATCAAAAATTTTACCTGCAGGTGCAGCCTGAACTTTATCACGCAACTCGATAATAGAAGGGTGTAAACGCAACTGTAAAATCGAGTTTACTTTTGCACCATATTGTTTTTCGTACTCTGCTAGCATATTCAAATCTTCAGAGTTTAAAACTAACGGCTTTTCACAAATCACTTCAATGCCGTTTTTTAATGCATATTTCATATGCGGCGCGTGTAAATAGTTTGGTGAACATATCGCAACATAATCCAGCTTTTCACCTTTTAATTTTTGATCTTCCACATATGCTTGAAATTCTTCAAATTCGGTAAAAAACTCTGCTTCTGGAAAATGACTATCCATAATACCCACAGAATCATTTACATCCATTGCAGCCGCTAAAGTATTCCCTGTTTCCTTAATCGCTTTTAAATGACGTGGAGCGATATATCCCGCAGCACCAATAAGGGCAAATTTTTTCATGATAAATAACTTCTTTTAAATTTCTAAATTAAAGACGGAAAACTGTAAAGCCTTGAGCAGTCATGTCATCTTGATTAAACAGACTTTTTACATCTGCCAAGACAGGCTGTTCAGTTTTTACAAAGGCACGTAATTGCTCAGAACTTAAAGCGCGAAATTGATGATGTCCAACAGCAACAATTAAACTATCTACAGGATGTTCAGCATCTACCTGTACCAGCTCAATACCGTATTCATGCTTAACTTCTTCAGCATCTGCCCAAGGGTCACACACAGATACTTTTATTCCCCATTGTTCAAACTCTTTAATCACATCTACAATTTTACTATTACGAATATCTGGACAGTTTTCTTTAAAAGTAATTCCTAAAATACCAACGGTTGCTTGAGTTACATCAATATTATTTTTGACCATTCTTTTAATTGTTGCACGTGCCACATAACGTGCCATATTGTCATTAATACGACGACCAGCCAAAATCACTTGTGGGTTGTAACCAACTTCTTCCGCTTTATGGGTTAAATAATACGGATCCACCCCAATACAATGTCCTCCAACCAAACCGGGACGGAAAGGCAAGAAGTTCCATTTACTGCCAGCTGCTT
Source organism: Acinetobacter sp. P1(2025) (assembly GCF_051390655.1). NCBI lineage: Bacteria > Pseudomonadati > Pseudomonadota > Gammaproteobacteria > Moraxellales > Moraxellaceae > Acinetobacter > Acinetobacter sp. P1(2025). The sequence continues at coordinate 932 of NZ_JBPKBJ010000029.1, read as the reverse complement.
CTAAAACATCAATGGTATCAATACCTAAACGATCAAAAATAACTGATAGCTCGTTCACCAAAGCAATATTTAAGTCACGCTGGGTATTTTCAATGACTTTTGCAGCCTCTGCTACTTTAATACTAGCAGCTTTATGTGTACCTGCTGTAATAATGCTGTTATAAACAGCATCTACCAAGTCAGCAACGATCGGCGTACTGCCACTGGTGATTTTTTTAATTTTAGTTAGGGTATTTATTTTATCACCCGGATTAATTCGTTCAGGGCTATAGCCAGCAAAGAAATCTTCATTAAATTTAAGGCCTGATACTTTCTCTAAAACTGGGATACAGATTTCTTCAGTAGCACCTGGGTATACAGTCGATTCATAAACCACAACATCCCCAGCTTTTAGCACTTTGCCAATAGTTTCACTGGCTTTTTGTAATGGGGTCAAATCAGGACGGTTAACATTGTCAATGGGTGTAGGCACAGTGACAATAAAAAAATTACAGCTCCTTAAATCTTCAAAATTTGCAGAATAACTCAGTTGATTAGCTTGTTTTAATTCTTCTGGGGAAACTTCGAGAGTATGATCTTGGCCATTTTTGAGTTCATCAATTCGCTTTTGGTAGATATCAAAACCCACTACAGGTACTTTTTTTCCAAATTCCACCGCTAAAGGTAAGCCGACATAGCCTAGACCAATCACGGCAATCTTGAGTTCTGACAAAGTTAGCATTTTTGAGCCTTGCTTATTTATATAATCTAAGAGGGTAAGTAAATAAAAAACGACTAGAACTATACCAGAAAAATTAAGCATTTTTTATTACTAATTTTATCTTTGTACACGACAAAAAAAGATAACTCATTGAAATAATGGCATAATACTTGTTTTCTGACGACGAATATGATGACACATTTCAATGAGTTACATCTCATCTTAAACAAAT
>NZ_JBPKBJ010000028.1:0-45502 GCF_051390655.1 Acinetobacter sp. P1(2025) | reverse complement strand
CTCGATATGACAAGCTCAAAAGAAATTATCAAAGTGCTGTTGCCTTAGCCTGTATATTTTTATGGCTACCTTTATAGGTTTAATTATGAACAGTAAATGTCAACAGACCCTAGTCAATCTTGAAAAAATAATTGGGATGATTCTTTGATCATTTATTTAATTTTCAATGTGCTGAATATTATTTCAAATGAAAAGAATAACTCGAAAAATCACACTTTCTTCATCCTGAGTTACTTATGCTTTGTTGGGAAATTTAACAGATTGATATTGAACGACAGCGAAGTGATTTCATTTTATGTTGAATACTAAAAATTATGATGATGGTGACCTTTCAAGAATTATTGAAATGGCATGGGAAGATCGAACACCTTTTGAAGCGCTAGAGCGCGAATATGGTCTGAATGAATCTGCTGTAATCAAACTGATGAGGCAAAATTTGCAAGCCAGTAGTTTTAAACTCTGGCGTAAACGGGTGACGGGTCGAAAAACCAAGCATTTGCAACTACGTTCACCTGAGATCAGTCGTGGCTACTGCTCACGTCAATATAAGCACCATTAATTTTGCGTTTGCTATCCTCAATTGTCCTTTTGGGGATTGCTAGCATTTCTATTGATATATCTCATGTTATTGAATTTAAGGTAATGTAATGTCAAATCTATCGATTGCTTATATTTTTCAGCAACAACAACTTTTAGTTGATGAACAGTTTCAATTACCACGAGTTGAAAAATTGCACAGTGATTTAGTACTGTCAGAGGACGAGCAGGTCGTTGCGCGAGATCTATTACCCAATGAAAGCATACCCGTTGGCTATCAGCTGGTGCCGATACGTCAGCTTTTACAATATTGGAATCACCAACAGTTTGAGCAAGCAAGTCGAGCTGTACAACTTTTAGAATGGCGACGTAACCATCAGTTTTGTGGACGATGTGGTGACAAGACACAACAAAGCACTGATCAGTTTGCGATGATGTGTCCAAGTTGTGGTTATAACCAATATCCACGTGTTAACCCTTGTGTGATTACGATTATCACAAGAGGGGATGATGAGATACTGCTTGCAAGAACAACGCGCAATAAGACCATGTATAGTCTGATTGCAGGCTTTGTGGAGGTAGGTGAAACCTTAGAAGAAGCAGCGCGTCGAGAGACTTTGGAAGAGGTTGGTTTAAATATCAAAAATATTCAGTATCTCGCCAGCCAGCCATGGCCATTTCCAAGTAATTTAATGGTTGCATTTAAAGCTGAATATCACTCAGGCGAAATTAAAATACAGGAAAAAGAAATTAGTGATGCACAGTTCTTCAAATTTGATCAACTGCCTGAAATTCCATTTAAAGGAAGTATTGCCTATGCAATGATTATGCACGTTATGCATGGAACGCCAGTCGCGGATGATACAAGTGAATGGTTATGAGCCTATACCTTTAAAGCTTATTGATCGCAATCATTCGGAAAAATGAGTTCAAAGCAAATACCATCTGGAGTGTTGTAAGCCAAATATTCACCTTGATGAAGGGTCATAATTGAGGCAACGATGGATAAACCAAGACCTCCAGTTTGGCTGCTTTGATGGCGGCTAGAAATACATTGATAAAAGCGTTCAAACAGAGAATCAAGATGCTCGTTTGCAATGCTCGTATCACTGGTGATCACATATAAACTAGTCGTGGAGCTTGGTTCATTTTTTTTGTTGTTTCGACTGCCAATATAGATCTGACGTTGCAAACCACCATGTGTCAGTGCATTCGAAATTAAATTATAAAGTGCTCGTTGCAGTAATTCTGGATCAGCCAATATTTTGGTTTGTTCTAACTGCAAAAGAAACTGACAAGCTTGTTCTTCAGCTTGATGCTCAAAAATGTCACAAATCGTCTCAACCAAGTTGGGTAAATCGACCCATTGTTTATTTAACATCACCATCTGACGATCCGCACGTGCAAGAAACAGCATACTATCAATCATTCGTTTTAGGCGTTGGTAATCTTCTAAATTTGAATACAGCAGTTCTTTGTATTGCTCATCTGTACGCTCACCCATGAGCATGATTTCCGTTTGTCCAATCAGGTTGTTGAGTGGAGTACGAAATTCATGTGCAATGTCTTCTGAGAATCGGTTGAGCTGCTGGTATCCGATTTCAATTCGGTTCAGCATGGTATTGATGTCTGCTGTCAGTTGTTCAATTTCTGATGGAGCTTGATCAAGCTGAATTCTTTGCTGCAATTGATGGACATTGATTGCCTGAGTTTGTTGTTGCAGTTTTCTTAAAGTACTGAGTCCAAAATGGCTAGCCAGAGCAGATAATATAAAAATCAGTACAACCCCGATGCTCACTGAAACCAATAAACCGTTACGGAATGGCTGAAGAATATTGAGACGTTCAGACCATTGCTTGCCCGCAATGAGCACATAAGGCTTTTGATGAATGTTGATCGTTTTCCATGACAAGCGTGTTGGGTGTTCGGTCTGAGTCAAATCTGTAAATTGGATGCTGCTTGAGGTTGCCAATTTGGGAAGGGGAATATTTAAGGGATTAATATCAATTAGACGTTGATTCTGATCCATTAAAATAAACAAGTTATCTTGGTTGCCTAACATATTTTGATAGAGCTTAGGACGAGCAACAATTTGATTTATATTTTCACTATCTTGTAGAAGTGTTTCGAGTCGTTCAATTCGGTCCGTCAGATCACGATCTTGTTGGATAATTAAAATTTGATTAATCCCAACATAACTAATCATTGCCACTACGCATAAAACGAGAGCGCTGCAAAAAGTCACCAGTAGGGTGAGTCTCAATTCTAATGAGCGAAAGATATGATTCATCATGCTTGAACCGATAGCTTATAACCTAAGCCCCGAATCGTATGAATTAACTTTAAATCATGTCCATCATCAATTTTGCTGCGTAAGCGGCGTACAGCAACATCGATAAAGTTAGTATCTGTATCAAAGTTAATATTCCAAACTTCTGATGCAATTTGGCGGCGCGTAATAATCTCATCTTGATGCAAAAGCATAAATCGAAGTAGGTTAAATTCCTTCTTACTGAGGTCGATTAATGCATCTTCTCGCCAAACTTTGTGTTGTGTTAAATCCATCTTTAATGACGCAATCGAGAGCTCATTTTCTTGATTATATTGTTGGCGTCTTAAAAGACTTTTGATCCGAGCAAGTAATTCAATATAGGAAAATGGTTTTGCTAAATAATCATCTGCACCTAGCTCTAAGCCTTTGACACGATCTAAAATCTGATCCTTTGCAGTTAAAAAGATCACGGGAACCTTAGAAAATTGGCGAAGTATTTTCAATACATCCCAGCCATCAAGATCAGGCAACATTACATCTAAAATCACCAAAGAATAGGATTTCATTTTTAATCTTTCCAAACCTTCTAGTCCTGAATGGACGCACTCCGCTGTATAGCCTGACTCAATTAAGCCTTTTACTAAATAAGACGCGATCTTCGTTTCATCTTCGATAATCAGAATACACATTTTTGTTCAGACTCTTTGTGAACATGACAATTTTGTAATGTGATTGTCATGCTGTGGCGGAATGGATTTGTTTAAGATTTTCAAAGCATATCAGGCAGGAATCAATATGAGTAAGCTTAAAATTCTTGGTTTAACGTTACTGCTCAGTAGCACTGTTGCACACTCTATGGAGTTGAAGCAAGTTTATTCATTGGATCTTCAAACAGCCAAAGTATTAGCCAGTGAAGCTGAGCGTGTATGCAAAAAATTCAGCAAAATATTGCAGTCGCAGTCGTTGATCAAGGTGGTAATACGCTTTATGCACACCGCCATGAGTCTGTGGGTCCACACAATTTAGACGCTGCAGAGCAAAAAGCATTTACAGCATTATCAACGAAAACAGCGACCTTGGCTTTGAGTCAAACAGCAAATAGCAATCCTGATGCAAAAAATTTGACCACCGTTTCTAAGCTGTTGTTATTGGGTGGTGGATTACCTATTCGATACCAAAATCAAGTGGTCGGAGCTATTGGTGTTGCTGGAGCAGGCGGTGCTAAAAACGATGATTACTGTGCTACATCAGCCATTCAAATATTGAAAAATCTGTGAGGAGTTTGTGATGTTAAAGAAAATCTTACCTTATTCGCTTATCTTATTCAGTTCAGCGGCATTTGCTGAACAGAACCCATTGAGTGTCCATGTTCTTAATTTAGAAAATGGTTTACCTTCAGCAAATGTTGAAGTTGTTCTTGAAAAAAGCTCTGGTGATCAGTGGATTAAATTGAATCAGAAACTTACGGGTGAAAATGGGCGGATTACTGCGCTATATCCTGAGAACAAAGCGTTGGAAAAAGGGGTTTACAAAGTGACCTTTAAAACTGAGGCTTGGTTCAATCAACAAAAGCAACAGACCTTTTTTCCAGAAGTTCCTGTGATTTTTAAAGTGGATGGAACGGTTAAACATTATCATATTCCTTTATTACTCAGCCCTTATGGTTATTCAACTTATCGCGGAAATTAGTACAAATATTGGCTGCTTTGGCAGCCTTTTGTTTAATCAGTTTTCTTGTTCTACTTTTTCAGTGTTACACATAATTGTAAATCTATATTTTTTATTTCAATCACTTAGATGAAAAATTAACAGTCTGTTAATACTTATAATATTTCTTACAACCCGTTGTTAGACAGACTTTGATCTATAGGGCATAGTCTAATCAGGAATTATTATTAAATGAGGAATACTATGAATAAGGTGACAGTGGTCGTAAAAGACCAAGAAGAAAATGAATCAATTGTAATTGCTCAGCTTAATGACCTTGAAGATAAAGACATTCCTTTTTTTAAGCGAGTGGAACATATTGAGGTAGATGGTGAAATTATTCATCCAAATATCGATTTGCTCTTTGAAAATGAGGCAGATGGAAAAATTTATAAACTTGTTGCTCCAGTAAATGATAAACGCTTTATATAAATCTTGATGAAATAAAAGAAACCACTTAAATCAAGGTTTAAGTGGTTTCTTACTGAAATATCTTTTATTGATCATGAGTCTTTTATATGAATTATTTGCTTAATATCTGAATGTGTTGCTTGTACTGTATAAATTTACACGAACGGAAACTTGTTTCGTATCTGAGCTAATTTGCATGAATGATTTTACTGAATTGGATTTAGTCCTTGAATAATATCTTGAAATTCAGAACCATTGAGCCAAAAAGATTTCTTTAAAAATAAAGTTGTCATAATACTTTCAGCCGCCTCACTATTGGGGCTGTCACAGAATAATCCATAACAACTACCCAAAACGGTATTGTTTTCAATGAGACGAATAAAATAAGCGTGTTTTTCGTCAGCATAGCCAAGAATAGCATCACGTTGATTGTTCATTTTTCATGTCTCCACATCAAAAAATCTTGAATAAAACCTAACTGCTGAAAAGATCAAAATAATCAATCTGTTAAATCAAATACTATCAAAGCGTAAGTTGCCTAAATATATGATTTAATTATCGAAAGTTAGTTTGTTTGACATCCTTGTTAACTTAAACAAGCCAAAATCTGATCTATGAAATTTATTCTTATGCAAAATTAATTTTTCGTCAACTTGAATTTGTAACTTTTTCAAGTTAGATTAAATAAAGGCGATGAAAACAAGGGAGGGGTCAGTTATGTCCAAAAAAACTGAGTTTGAACATGGTGGGGCTCGAACCAACGCTGGTCGTAAAGCTCAATTTAGCGAACCCACCAAAGTAATACGTGTTCCTGAATCACAAGTTGATTTCATTAAAAACTGGTTATTGAATAATGCCAAGACAGGTATTAATACCGATCTCAGCACTTCTTTGAAAGTTCAGAGTGTTCAAGCAAAGAATGATCGAATTTACCATATTCCTTTGGCGACGGAACGTGTTGCAGCAGGTTTTCCATCGCCTGCACAAGACCATGTTGAGCAAGCTTTGGATTTAAATGAGTTTTTAATTAGAAATGAAAACTCGACATTTATCGTAAAAGCAAATTCCTTGTCCATGTTGGATGCTGGCATTGATATTGATGATCCCTTAGTGGTTGATCGAAGTATCCCTGCAAAGTCTGGCGATATCGTCATTGCACTGATTGATAATGACTTTACGGTAAAGCGTTTGATGATTGATCATCATTTCAGTCCACCCAAAGTTTGGTTAAAAGCTGAAAACCCTGATTATCAAAATATTTATATACAAGAGGGACAGGAGTTGGTGATTTGGGGCGTCGTGACCTATAACTTAAAGCCGATGAGGTGATCCCATGCCATTGCCACAACGTATTTTTGCCTTGATTGATGTGAATAATTGTTATGTGAGTTGCGAGCGCGTATTCAATCCGAAGCTAGAAAAGCATCCCGTTGTGGTACTTTCAAATAATGATGGCTGTGTGGTATCGCGTTCGCATGAAGCAAAACAATTGGGTATCAAGATGGCGGTTCCCTTTTTCCAGATCGAAGATATTATTCGAAAGCATCAGGTTGCCGTTTTCTCAAGTAATTATGCGTTGTATGCAGAAATGTCACGGCGATTTATGAATATTTTGGGTAGTTTCGTTGCTCCATGTGAACAAGAAATTTACTCGATTGATGAGTGTTTCCTTGAGTTAACAGCATATCAGCATCATTTCGATTTAACTGAATATGCCCAAACCATCCTAACAACCATAAAAAACTGGTTAGGATTACCTTGTTGTATAGGCATTGGATATTCCAAAACACAGGCAAAAATTGCAAATCATTTAGCAAAAACCCATCGATGTTTTAACAGTATCTGTAATATGGTTGATGAAGATCCTTGTGTGATCGAGGATTTATTGAGTCATACCGCAGTGGGTGAGGTGTGGGGCGTAGGTCGTAAGATTCGCCAACGTTTAGAAGTGATGGGTATTCATTCAGTTATGGATTTGGTTGAAGCAGATCCAAAAATGATAGGAAAACATTTCTCTGTTGTTTTGGAAAATACAGTTAAAGAGTTGCGTGGCATCGCCTGTTTAGAAATTGAAGACGTGTTGGCTGATCGACGACAGGTATTAAGTAGTCGTTCTTTTGGGCAATTAATTCAAGATAAAAATAGCCTAAGCGAAGCATTGACTGAATTTACCTTAAGAGCAGTTGAACGGTTACGGAAGCAAAATCTTCTATGTAAGGCGATCGGTGTTAGTATCCGTACAAATCGTTTTAATAAAGCAGAGAATTATCGTCCATTTACAGTGGTGTATTTGGCTGATTATAGTGATGATCGTTTAGAGATTTTGAAGGCTGTGCAAATAGGATTAGACCGAATTTATCAAAAAGGTTACCGTTATAAAAAAGCAGAAGTCATTTTGTTAGATATCATTCCACAACATAGTCATGCTGTTGATTTATTTCATGATACGGATGAAATGCTGGCACGTAAAAGTTTATCGATGACATTTGATCATATCAATGAAAAATTTGGTAAAGATAAAATGACGCTTGGGCGTTTGATTACGCCAAATGGACGAGCTTGGGCGATGTCTCAGAGCTTCAAATCTCCTAGCTATTTAACAAAATGGAATGAAGTGCTCAGAGTTAGCTAGATTTTTTGAGCAATATATAAATGTTAATATATAAAAAAGACAGGCTAAACCTGTCTTTTTTATACCTAAAATATTTATTTATAACGTTTTGGCGTAGGCTTCGAGTTGATCAACAACCGTTCCCCAACCACTAAAGAAACCCATATCTTCATGTTGTTGTCGTGCTTCAGGAGTACGATGGCGTGCAATAGCTGTGTATTTCGTTGATCCATTTCCGAGATCTTCAAATAGGATAATTGCTGTCATAAATGGATTTTCACTGGGTTTCCATTCTTCAGTATAAGCATCAGTAAATACTAATTTTTCGCCATCAACGACTTCTAGAAAAACACCATTATTGGGAATCTGATTGCCATCAACATCAAACAATGTGTTGAATTTTCCACCTACTTTTAAGTCTATTTCACAGGACACGATGGAGTGAGGTTTAGGAATAAAAAAGTGTTTTATATGCTCTGGAGTTGTCCAGCATTCTCAAAGTAACTCACGTGGCACAGCTAGAGTTCGTTCTAGTTTTAAATCTGTTTGGGGATCAAGATTCATTTTTTCTTTTCCTTTGTAAATTTAATGCATAGTTATCTAATTGATTTAAGCGTGTTTCCCATATGGCTTGTTGTTCTTGCAACCAATGTTGTAAAGGGCTAAACGCATGGGGGCGAAGAGCATAGGTTCTCACTCTGCCATTTTTTGTTGTTGTGATCAGTCCTGCTTCTTCCAATTTCTTTAAATGTTTAAGAAAAGAGGGCAAAGCCATCGTATGCTCTTCTGCAAGTGAGGTGGTTGTTGCTTCACCTGTTGCAAGACGAGTGAGTATTGCTCTGCGTGTAGGATCACTTAAAGCATTAAATAACAGATCGAGTTGAAAATCATACTTAGCCATATGGATAAGTATCTGGTTAAAAAAACAACAAGTCAAGTAAAAATTATCTAAATGGCTAAGTTTTAGATTTAATCTTAAAAAATTTAAGAGCTGAATAAAGACTCAGAAACTCTATCTGATTCTTTATTCGAATCGCTCAACGAATATTTGCCCACCATTGTTTGAAACTTTGTTGTTCATTATCGAGTTCAACCAATTCACCGATCATGGGGGGGGCAAGTCGATAATTTCTTTGTTTTGAATATCTTACAATACGATTAATTGGTTCATTCCAAGGGTGTTTTGCGAGGCTAAACTTAGAATGATGCACAGGTAGCATGTTACGTGCTTGGAGTTCTTCTGTCGCTTGTGTAACTTCATCTGGATGACAATGTACGGAGCGCCAAGCAGCATCGTATTGACCATTTTCCATCAATGCCCAATCAAAAGGTCCGTACTTTTTACCAATCTCCACAAAATGTTTGTCATAGCCTCCATCACCTGTATAAAAAATCTTTCTATTCGGTGATTGTATGATGAAGGATACCCAGAGATTTTTACCGCCTTTAAAGGCACGCCGTGAATCATGATGAGTTGTTTCGGTGATGATCGTAATACCGCCTTCAAATTCAATTTTGTCACCCCAGTCTCGTTCGATCAATTGTTCTTTTGAATAGCCCCAGTACTCGAAGTGTTCTCCGACACCGAGACCAGTAATGACATATTTGACTTTGTTCTTTAGTTGCAAAATGGTTTTATAATCCAGATGATCATAATGGTCATGTGAGATCAATAAATAGTCAATTTGGGGTAATTCCTCGACTGTATAAATATCTGTACCTCGATAAGCACGTGTTCCCCAAGGCAGAGGGGAAACTTTGCCACTCATCACTGGGTCAATTAAAAAGGTTTTGCCATTCAGTTGGATAAAAACAGAAGAATGCCCAAACCAAATCATGACATCTTGTTTGGGATCGAGTGTACGTAAATTGGTTTTGATAGAGGGAATAATGTCTTTGGGTCTACGATGAGGAATAGTTTTAATAAATGTTCTATACAGTTCAATAAAGGTGTGGGAGCAGTCAGCCATATCAGGTTTATCTAGTCGATTTCTAAATTGACCCTGACGATAGTTAGGAGAGTTTTCGATACGTTTGAGTCGTTCACCAGTAGGGATTTTTCCAAATAAGGGATGTTGTGTATATAAAATACTTATGCCAAGCAAGAGTAAAACAACGATAGCAAAAAGGATTAGCATAGATTCAGTCCACCTTTTCATTTGAGCATTCGGTCCAGACTAGTAATAAAAAGAGAAAGCGACAAAATGATGAAGAAGTTAGAATTAGTCGATAAATGGAAGGACCTAAGAATTTTGTGTCTGTATCTAAGTGGAAATAGATTTCAAATCTTGAAAGATGTCTTGATCAGAGAAGGGTAATTGGATAAAACGAAGCCATAAAGGGGGGAGCTGTTTATGGTAGACTATGTAGCATTACAAGTATTGTGATGATCTAACGTGGTAGAAAGAGTAGTCAAATGATTGGGCAGCAAAGAAACATACTAGCAGCGATAGGAATTGATATTTGGATTCCTAAAGATGTTGTGTGTGAAAAAAATACTGCTGCACATCTATGGCGAGATCAGGTTGTTGAAAATCATACACCTATTGAAGAAATTTCCTTCGCATCAGATCTTGTTGAAGCGCATGATTTAGAACCAATCATCTCAGAACCAATTGTTGAAGTTCAATCACAACCACAAGAAATTACGCCTAAACCAATTATTCGAGAGGTAATGACAGCTAAACCGCAGATAGTTGTTGAAGGTTCTGTACAGTCATTTGAATTACAAATGTATGTCTTAGAGAACTGTTCAATTTTGGTTGAGAGCAGTCAATTAAACGTTGAACAACAGCAACTTTGGCAAAATATTCAAAAAGCTAAACTTGGCTACTATGCTGAGCTAAAGTGGCCATTTCCTTTAGCTGAATTTCAGGACAGTCGTGGTTTACCATCCTATATTCAAGGATTTTTAGATGCGACTTCAAATAACAAGAAAATATTATGTTTAGGAAAACTTGAATTTATTCAACATTCTAATATTTTACATTTAGCCAGTTTAGAAGAAATGATTTCACAACCTCTACTTAAAAAACGGTTGTGGCAACTTATGCAATAAGGTTCGGAACTCTTATCATGAAGAAAGTCGTTGTATTCAGCCAAATCGATCAAGATGTATTACTCAAGTTACAGCAAGATTATCAAGTGGTCGTGCTGAATCCCAAAATGGGTGATATTAATGAGCAGATTCGAACAGAAGTTGCTGATGCTGACGCGATGATAGGAGCAGGTCGTTTACTCAACGAAACTAATTTAGCGACAGCACAAAAGCTCAAAATTATTTCAACAGTTTCTGTTGGTTATGATAACTATGATGTTAATTATTTAAATCAAAGAAAAATTTGGCTCGCTAATACACCTCATGTATTAACCGAGACGACTGCTGATTTAGCATTTAGTTTACTGCTGAGCGCAGCAAGAAAAATCCCTCAATTAGATGCGTGGATAAAGCAAGGTCAATGGAAGCGTACAGTATCAACCGAACAGTTCGGTATGGATGTTTTCGGTAAAACTTTAGGGATTATCGGGTTAGGGCATATCGGCGCAGCAATTGCTCGACGAGGTTTTCATGGCTTTAACATGAATATTTTGTATCACAATCGCCGTGAAAAAATAGAAGTTGCAGAAGCATATAATGCTCAATACTGTGATTTAGATCGACTGTTACAACAGTCTGATTTCATCGTGGTGGCTGTAGATTTAAATCAAGAATCTAAAGCTTTAATTGGTTCAGCTCAATTTGATTTAATGCAAAAACATGCTGTGTTCGTCAATATTTCACGTGGTTCTGTAGTAGATGAGTCAGCATTGATCGATGCATTACAACAAAACAAAATTTTTGCAGCAGGCTTAGATGTGTATGCAAAAGAACCTTTGCAAGAATCACCATTATTCCAACTACCAAATGTGGTGACTGCCCCTCATATTGGTTCAGCAACTCTCGAAACACGCAAAAAAATGGTTCATCTTGCCTATCAAAATCTTATTGATGCACTTGAAGATCGACAACCTCGTTATCTAGTCAATCCTAAGTTTGAATAAATTCTTACATGTTGATTGCTGAATTATTCATCTAGTCTAGCATTTTAAATTGGCTATTATTGGTACACTTGCGCCCTTTGAAATTGCGTTTGGGGTTGTTGTGTTCGAGAAATTAGCTGAACAAACTTTGGGTTTGATGGGGTGGGAAATTGATAATCACTGGGACTTGGATATTGACCAATGTGTCATGATCGCAGCGCCACATACCAGTAATTGGGATGCGCTATATGCACGATTAGCATTGAAAGCTTTAGGTGTAAATGTTCGTTTGACGATCAAAGACAGCTATATGAAATTTCCATTTGGTCCTTTTGTGCGTGCGATGGGCGGAATAGGAATAGATCGCAGTGCTAAGCAAGAAGGTCAGGAAAGACCAAGCATGGTTCAGTTGATGAGTGATCTATTTAAAACACATCCTAAACTTGTGATGCTTGTAACACCAGAAGGAACACGTGCGAAACAAGAACAATGGAAAACAGGTTTTTATCATGTTGCTGTGAATGCAGGTGTACCTATTGCATTGGCATATATGGATTATGCAAAAAAGAAAACAGGTATTGGTAAAATTGTTTATCCATCAGGTGATTATCAAAAAGATATGACTGAGATTATGGCTTTTTATGCAGAAATTAATGCTAAATTTCCAGAGAAATTCAGTATTGATCAACGTTATTCGCCTGACAAGTAATTCTTTAGAATTTCAAAAATCATAAAGTAAGACAGGATTTTCCTGTCTTTTATAACACTTCGTTGCAAATTTCTCCCAAATCAAATGGTATATTAAATTTTTCCAGTAGAATCATAGAGAAACCACTTGAGACCGTTGCTGCTCGCATGTGGCTTATTTGCCACGACTCAACTTAGTCATACACAGGTCTTTTTACCTCCGCAAATTTCAGGTCAAACTGAAATACCTGATATCGGTAGTGGTGTCGGGTTGCTTGATCAGCAAAAAGAAAAACTGATCGGAGAGAAAGTCTATCGGGAAGTGCGTCGTCAAATGCCAACTGTACAAGATGCATGGTTGGAAGATCAGTTTCTTCAAGTGTTTTCAGGTATTCTCAGCCAAACTCAGCTTGGGCAACCGATTGGTCTAGTGGTGATTAAAGACCCTCAAATCAATGCTTTTGCAGTTCCTGGTGGTCTCTTTGCATTAAACACGGGTTTAATCACTTCTGCGAAAAATATCGATGAGATTGCTGGTGTTATGGCTCACGAGATAGCACACGTTTCGCAACGTCACTATAGCCGATCTCAAGAAGCCTTCAAAGGGCAAGGATTGCTTGCTTTAGCAGGTATCCTCGTAGGAGCTGCGATTGCTTCACAAGCTGACGGTGATGTTGGCTCTGCTGTAATGCTAGGTACTCAAGCTGCCTTAATGGATAAGCAATTGAGTTATAGTCGTAATCAAGAGCGTGAAGCGGATCGTATCGGTATGCAATTCATGTATTCCTCTGGTTACAATCCACAAAGTATGGCTGACTATTTCGAAACGATGCATCGTGCTACTAGCCGAGTCAGTTTCCTACCAGATTTCTGGTTTACCCACCCATTAACCACGGAACGTATGAGTGAGGCACGATTACGTGCAAACCAGTTACCTCGAGTGAAACCAAAAATTTATGATCTCGATTTTGATATCATGAAATGGTACACCTATGTCGTATCAAATCAGGCGACAGAAAATCAGCTTCAAGCTTTGGCTAATCAAAAGAATATTGCGGGATTACTGGCGATCAGTAAGTTTTATTTAGAGCGAGGTGATTATGCACAAGCCCAGACCAGCCTTGATCAAGTCAAATTAAAATTAAAAAATCACATACTTATTCCATTGATCCAAACGGATATTTATCTAGGTCAAAATAAAATTGATCTGGCTTATAACAGTATAAATTCAATCCAACGGACTATGCCTGAAAATCGTGCTTTATCTTATAAATTAGCGGAAGTGCTTATAAGACAAGGTAAAGCAGCTGAAGCCCAAACCTTAGTACAACGATTTATACATAAAAATCAAAGAGACGTGGAGGGGTGGCAACTATTACAACAGGCAACCAATCTAGATAAGAGTTCACCTTTGCAAGCGATTAATGTTTTATGTTATCGAGCAGAAGCTGAATATTGGTCAGGTCATGAAGAAAATGCTATAAAATCAATGCTACATGCCCAACGTTTGGCGAAAGGTAATATGGCGATGTCAGCAAAAATTGATTCGCGTTTAAAACAAATGCAAGATGATCGCCGAATGAAAATTTAATAATTGAGGAAAATAATGATAAAAGGACAGTGTTTATGTGGAACAGTTCAATATCAATATGATGGGGAAATCGAACTGAGCATTTTGTGTTATTGCCAGCATTGTCAACAAGCTCAAGGTAGTATCGCAGGTTGGAATAGTCCAATTGATCAAACCAAATTCCAATTCATATCTGGACAAGATCAGTTAAAAGAATACTTTCATACGCCCAATAAAGCTCGTGTGTTCTGCCAGAATTGTGCAAGTCCAATTTACTCGTATCGTACTGACCTACCCAATATTATTCGTTTGCGTTTGGGCTCTGTTACAGAGGGCAAACTTCCTGCGCCAAAGGAAGAATTTTTTATTGAGCATAAGCCAAATTTTCTTGAATTAAGATAAGATGTCCTGCGTAAGGAATAACTGAGAAGTTAAAAGATTTATGAAAAAGATTTTTATTTTTATTTTTGCAATAAGCATGATCGGGGTGAGTTCAGCGAGTTCTGTTGAACAATATGTAAATTCTGTAGAGAAGATTACTGCAAATTATGCGCAGGATATGCGTGGTTTTCTGCGTAGTTTAGATCCTCAACTTTCGCGTTTTAGTCCTGAACAGCAGGCAAAATTCTGTGGTATTACCAATCAATATGTGCAGGATTTATATCAAGCAATTGAACGTAATCGATCATCTTTGACTGGACAATATGCAACGATGACGAAACAAGATGTGATTAATCAAGTTGCAGAATCTAAAGAAATGCAAATGCTGAAAAAATACAATATTCAGTGTAATTTTAATTGATATAGATAGATGGGTTCATTTAAATGAATCCATTTACATTAATATAGAGAGGGGGATAAAAGCAGCTTAGCTTAATTTTGCTTTGATTTTAGCAGATACTTGTGCAGGATCGGCACGCCCGGCTATGATCGGACGTAGAGAATTCATCACCTTACCCATATCTTTCATGCTAGTAGCTTCTTGAGCAGCAATCGTTTGCTCAATGATAGAATCAAGTTCTTCCTCAGTCATAGCTGCTGGTAGAAATTGAGAAATAACCTCAACTTCGGCTTGTTCTTTACTAGCTAAATCATCTCGACCAGCGCCAGAAAAGGCCTTGATCGATTCTTTACGTTGTTTAATTTGTTTTTCAATGACCGCAAGAACCTGAGCATCGTCAAGCTCAATGCGCTCATCGACTTCGATTTGCTTAATTGCTGCTTGTAGACCACGAATGACCGTTACTGTTGCCATATCTTTAGCACGCATTGAAGTTTTTAATACGTCAGTAATTTGGTCTTTTAAAGTAGTCATAGTCTTTTCAGCAATCAATCACAAATTAATTAGTAAAGGCGAGTAGTACGTACAGATTCGCGAGTCAATTTCTTTTGATAACGCTTAACTGCTGCAGCTTTTTTACGCTTACGTTCTTGAGTTGGTTTCTCATAGAATTCGCGCTTACGAACGTCAGCTAAAACACCCGCTTTTTCGCATGAACGTTTGAAACGACGGATAGCTACGTCTACTGGTTCGCCTTCTTTCAACTTAACTTGTGGCATGTAAAATCCTCTAAGATTATGGATAAGACCCAATGCACGATTGCACTAGATCGCAAGTGAAGGTCAGTATTTTACTCATTTACAACTCAGATCACAAGTCTATAATAGCTTCGATATTATTTTTGATCGTTGTAAAGGCAGTTTAATGATTGTTTTGGGCTTAGAAACTTCGTGTGATGAAACTGGGTTAGCACTCTATGATAGCGAGCTCGGCTTACGTGGACAGGTTCTATATAGTCAGATCAAACTGCATGCTGAATATGGTGGTGTCGTTCCAGAACTTGCATCACGTGATCATGTACGAAAAATGATTCCTTTGATTAATCAGTTGCTTGAGCAAAGTGGGGTCAAAAAACAAGAAATAGATGCAATTGCATATACACGCGGACCAGGACTGATGGGAGCGTTAATGACAGGTGCATTATTTGGACGCACTTTGGCTTTTGCATTTAACAAACCAGCCATCGGTGTACACCACATGGAAGGTCATATGCTTGCGCCTTTACTTTCTGAAACTCCACCAGAATTTCCATTTGTAGCCTTACTAGTTTCAGGTGGTCATACGCAACTGATGGCAGCTCATGGAATTGGTCAATATGAATTACTTGGCGAGTCGATAGATGATGCAGCGGGTGAGGCATTTGATAAAGTTGCAAAAATGATGAAATTGCCATACCCAGGTGGTCCTAATATTGCCAAATTAGCTTTGCAAGGTAATTCACAAGCATTTGAGTTTCCTCGCCCGATGTTACATCAAGGCTTGGATTTTTCATTTAGTGGTTTGAAAACTGCGGTTTCTGTTCAGTTGAAAAAATTGGGTGAAGAAAATCGTGATGCAGATGTCGCAGCTTCTTTCCAAGAAGCAATCGTTGATACTTTGGTTAAAAAATCAGTGAAAGCTTTGAAGCAAACTGGTTTGAAACGACTAGTGATTGCTGGTGGTGTGAGTGCGAATGTTCGCTTACGTGAGCAATTAGAAACCTCTTTGAAAAAGATCAAAGCGCAAGTTTATTATGCTGAACCTGCCTTATGTACAGATAATGGTGCAATGATTGCCTTTGCTGGTTATCAACGTTTAAAAGCAGGGCAACAAGATGGTCTGGCGGTCACAACTACACCTAGATGGCCGATGACAGACTTAGAACCGACCTGATAGTTGGTCGGTTAAATATCTTATATCTGTTCTAAGTTCAGACATTTAAAGATCAAATCATTGATTAATGTGTAGCTTGAAGCTCAGGAGCTACAGCTATCGTGTTAAAGTATCGAATAAATTATTTATTTTGATGAGCTAAAACTCATAGCGGAGTACAAGTTGAAGATTTCTTATATTTTTACATGTGGTCGATTAGAATCTTTATATAAGATTCTATGCCTCATTCAACAAGGTGATGAGAACGAGACATCAAAAGAGAAAGTAATTGAACAATATAAAAAAGATCTTTCTTTGGGTCGTTCATTTGAAGAAACGGAACTTTATCAATTAATTGAACAAAGTGAAGAAAAAATCATTATCAATCGTTTGAGTAATATTCTTCGAGATAAACCAGCTCAACAGAAGAAAGAATTTGATTTTCAAGAATATAAAACAGGTGCGTGGTCTGAACTAAGTGACTATAAGTTAGCGGTTAGATTCTCGAATGCTAAAACACTTTTGAGTGAAAAGCATTTTGAGAAAACTGGTGAATATATGACTAGTCGTGGTATTGCGAAATTGACGGGTTTCAA
The DNA here is from genome assembly GCF_051390655.1 of Acinetobacter sp. P1(2025). NCBI lineage: Bacteria > Pseudomonadati > Pseudomonadota > Gammaproteobacteria > Moraxellales > Moraxellaceae > Acinetobacter > Acinetobacter sp. P1(2025). The sequence continues at coordinate 28,399 of NZ_JBPKBJ010000028.1, read as the reverse complement.
TCCAGCGAATATCAAAAATATGTTGCAGCATAAAAGAAGTGTGGTGAAAAAAATGCTATTTACTTTGGAAAAATTAGCGCAAGAATATTGATCTAAGTAACTAAGTATTAGAAAAAACAGATGCAGAGAAAGTTTATTTTCTGCATCTGCGATTTAAATTTTTATATTGAATTATTGATCATAGCTCTATGCTATTTAATATTGGTTGAAACTCGAAATTATTTTGGACGGTCTGTTTTAGACAACACGGCTAAACAAACAAAAATCAAAACCATGCCAACCCAACCAATCGGTGCTAATTGCTCACCGACTAAAAGAACTGCGAATAAAGCAGCAACGAGTGGCTCGAATAAAGTAAGCGTAGTTGCTGTGCTTGCGGAGATCGTTTTTAGTGCATACCCAAATAGTAGATAGCCCAGAAACATTGGAATCAACATCATATAGGCAACAACATAAAGATTTACAGACTCATCAAATAGGTTTGAACCCGTAAAAAATAATGTTGGTAATAAGATTAAAGCGCCAAAACCAAAAATTAAACCCATTGATGCTTTTGAATCTACACCTCGATCAATCATTTTTTTAGCAGCCCATGAGTATAGTGAATAGGTGAGAGCTGCAATCAATCCGAGAATGATTCCAATGGTTTTTTGATCTGTCGAAATGCTTTGTGTTGGTCCATGAGAGTGTGTTTCGCCCACAGATAAAAGTAATACTCCGATAACGCCAAAAATAAAACTAATAAACCATTTTAATGAAAGTGCTTTTTTATCGAAAAATTTTTCTAACAAAGCTGTAAATAATGGTGCCGACCCAATCGAGACTACCGTTCCAATCGTAATTCCAGCCATACGCATTGAGCTATAAAAAGCGAGAGGATAAATGGCTACTGAAATCATTCCAATCAGAAGCAAAGGGTAGTAAGACTTGATTTGTGGTAGATGATCTAAAATCTTTTTATGAGCGAGCAAGGCTTGTAGTAATCCACCACCACCCATTGCAATTGCTCCTATTGCAAGAGGGCTTAAATTAGGCGCATAAGATGCCGCAGTTCCAGTAGTACCCCATAAAATTGAGGCAATCAAAACTGCAATAAAACCAGAGTGGGAGCTGAGGTTTGAAGTTTTGCTATTCAATTTTTAATCTCTTGTTCTAATAATCGTTGAACCATTTGCTTCGCTGCAAATACTTTGATGCTTGAGCTTTCTAAACCAGCTCTAGCAATTGAGCCTTCTAAAATAAAAGAAATTAAAAGAGCAAGTTCTTGGACTTTCTGAGAATCTTCAAATTGTTGCATTAGATACCCAGCAACAATGTTTTCAATTTCATCTTTATGCTTTTTGACTGCTAGACGCTCAGGACTATGAGCAGGAAACTCAGCTGCTGCATTTAACAAGCCGCAGCCCCTAAACCCTTTTTCATAGGTAAACTCTGCATGATCATGGTAAGCATCAAAAATAGCGAGAATGCCATCAATAGGTGAGTGAATTTGAGCTTTCCTTTTTTCAAATAATTCTAACCATTCTTGATGACGGGCTTCGATGTAGCAGCTAATCAAATCTGATTTCGTGGGGAAATTATTATAGAGCGACATTTTCGCCACTTGCGCTTTGTCTGTAATGCTATTAATGCCAGTATTGGTTATCCCATCGTTATAAAACAGGATAGATGCTGCATCTAAGATTTTTTGTTTGGCTGACTTTGTACTCATAATTTAATATTAGGTATACCGATCTACCTAATATTATAGAAAAGTAAACTAATCTGCTAGCGAAATTTGTTTGTTTTAGATGATTATCGGAAATGTTAGAAAGAGAATTATGCTGACTTACCAGGTGGTGTTGTTTTATAGTCACATGAAATTTATATGGTTTTTCTAATTGACATCAGAGTTCTTTGACAACGCAATTGTTTCCTAGTTTTTATAAAATTTAATGAAGAAGAAACAATTGCGAGTGCTATTAAGAAGCAAGTTAAGTATCTGAGGCGTTTATGTTTGATCTTTATTCGCTAACTTTTCTAAATTTTTTGAACCAATCCAGTGTTTAGAAAATTGGTATGCTGCACGACCAGAACGTTGCCCTCGTGCTTGACACCATTTCAAGCTTTCGCCTCGAACAATATCGTTATATTCTAAGCCTGCTTTAACAATGTAATGTTCAACGATTTGCAAATATAGTTGCTGGTCCATTGGGTAGAATGAAAGCCACATTCCAAAACGATCTGAAAGAGATATTTTTTCTTCAATCGCTTCTTGTGGATGTAATTCAGTGTATTGAGGTACGTCTACTTTCCGTACTGGGGTATTTTCATGCATAAATTCAGGTAAAAGGTGACGACGATTACTCGTCGCATAAATAATAAAATTGCTCGAACCTGATTGAAGAGAACCATCTAGCACGCTTTTCAAACTTCGATAATTTTCATCTTCTGCGTTGAATGCTAAATCATCACAATAAACAATAAATTTCTCAGGACGTTGTTCAATGAGTTTTTGAATTTTGGGTAAATCGGATAAATCATCGCGTTCTATTTCAATTAAACGTAGTCCTTGATCAGAGTATTCTGTTAGTAAAGCACGAACAATTGAGGATTTTCCTGTGCCACGAGAACCTGTTAATAAAACATCATTGGCAGGTAGACCATTTAAAAACTGCAAGGTGTTTTGAATGATTTTATCTTTTTGACGCTCTATTCCTTTTAGATCTTCCAGATACATTTTTTTAGGTTGTTGTATGGCGATCAGTTCTTGATTTTCCCATTTAAATGCGATTGCAGAAAAATCAGTCGGTTGCTTCGGTTGTGGCAGAACATGCTGTAATTGAGTCAAAACATTCGACAAAGATGCAAGAATAGATTCTGGTAAGTCTAAGATAGCCATAAAAACATACAAAACTCAGTGATTAATGAAGATTGATACTAGCACTGCTTGCACGAAAATAAAGGAAATATCATCAAAACGATGCACAATAACAAGAATTTATACTTGATTGTTTAAGTAGGTTTTTGCATTGTATAAGTGCATGAATAGAAAAATGAAGACGGGATAGGACAGACGATGCTAAATAAAGTAAGAGAAAAGAAAAATAGCTATCAAAAACATCGGGTTGATGTCCTAAAAGAGGATTTGCAGCATGCTAGAAGTTATCAAGAATGGAAGGAAATCGCGCTAAAACTGGATGAGGAATCTGGCAGAGAGGAGTGGAAGTACGATAATCAGTCGCCCTATTTTGATGCCGAAGCATTATCAAATCGATACACCTTATTAAAAAAATATCGTACTCAACATCGAACACTTGATTTAATTTATGTTCTTCGTGAAGGATTATCTTATGATTTTGCAAATATTGGTCATCCGATGTTATTTGCTGAAACATATGTAGGAACAAAAAAAATTATTGAAAACTATGTAGAACTTGTGAGTGATTGTTTTCAATATCTCGCCTCGAGCGAATGTATAACTTTTCAATTAAAAGAGAAAATTCAATTCTTTGAAGAATGCCAAAAAGCCTATGGACAACCAGCCCTCATGTTTTCTGGAGGGGCAACTTTGGGTTTGTTTCATACAGGCGTGTGTAAAGCATTATTTGAGCAAGATTTGATGCCAAGTGTTCTGTCTGGGTCGAGTGCTGGAGCGATTATGACGGGTATGCTTGGTGTTTCAAAGAACGATAAGATCCCTGAGTTGCTTGGTGGACAGCATTTTTTTAGTGATGCATTCCGTTTTCGCACCGTGACTGAGCTAATTAAAGGGCATGGTGGTTTGGCTGATGTGATGTATCTCAAAAAATTCTTAATGAATAATTTGGGTGATTTAACTTTTGCTGAGGCATATCAACAATCTAAACGACATATTAATATTGTCGTAGCACCGCATAATACTGCTCAAAATCCTAGAATTATGAATGCATTAACTGCACCTAATGTTTTGGTTTGGAGCGCAGTGTTAGCATCTTGTGCTGTACCTGTATTATTTCCGCCTGTGCATCTAACCAGTAAGCGTTATGATGGACAACATACCCCCTATATGGCAAAGACAAAATGGGTGGATGGGAGTATGCGTAGTGATTTTCCTCAGGAAAAAATGGCGCGTCTTTATAATATTAACTACACCATCGCCAGTCAGGTGAATCCTCATATTGTGCCATTTATGCAGAGCGACACAGATCGTTTTCGTAGAGATGTATTAAGTTGGCCTCAACGCATTGTCCGTCATCAAGGGAAAGCGATTGCGATGGAAGTGATGGATTTAACACGAAACTATATGGGAGGTTTTTTCCCAATCCGTCGAGTACTTGATCATGGCTATGGCATACTTGGACAGCGTTATTATGGTGATGTAAATATCATCGCTAAATATGGTTTGCGCCATTATAACTATATGTTAAAAAATCCTCGACCTAGGATTTTCAAGATTTTGCAGCAAGAAGGTGAGCGAGCAACATGGCCAAAAATCACCTCAATAGAAACGCATGCGCGGATCGGTAAAACAATAGAACATTGTTTGGCATCATTACGTAAGCAAGAAAATAAGCAGCAGAATGAATTCTATTATGTTGATCTCTGACTTAGATCATTCGTTTGATGAGATAGCGTTACAGACCAAACAAAAAAGCCATTCATATGGACGGCGTTTATATACATTAACTCAAGGTCATAAAAAATATTGGCTAAAGTTTCATGTTGAGCAACACAACCAAGTTTTAGAAGATTCATTTAACGCCGAATTAGAGTTTTATCGCCAAAATAAGATTTCTAGTTCGGATTTTTTAGTCCCTTATGGCCTTATTGATTTATCCAAGCTGAATTTTTTAGATGAAACGAGACAAAGTGGAGAAGGGCTATTAACGTTAGATACAAACGATTTTTTTATAAAATTTAATCCTGAAAATGATCTGCACGAGATCAGAAAACAAATTTTACTTGCTTTAAATGCCCTTGAAGCACTTCATCAAAGTGGTTGGATACATGGTGATCTGAAATCAGAGCATTTTAGGCGTTATTTAGATACTTGTAGATTGATTGATTTTGAGCAGAGTCAACGAATTATTAGTCCGAAGAAATTATTGACCGCGACACCACATTACATGGCACCTGAACTGTTTCATGGTCAACACAAGTCTGTACAAAGTGACTTATACGCTTTTGGAATTATTCTATATGAATGGCTCTGTCAATCGAGATTATCTGCAAAAACCTATCATGATTGGGCAATACTGCATTGCCAACAGTTACAGATCAAACTTTCAGATCCTCTACAGTGTTTTTTGCCGATACTTGATGGTTTATTAAAGAAAAAAATTGATAAACGCTTTGGCTCAGTTGCAGAGCTAAGAAATGCGATTCGAACAATAAATTTGTTGTAAAAATAAACATAAATCTTTGATTTGAATATTATATGTTCACTTGAATTGGTTTTTTATCAGAAAGTCTTGTCATAAAGCCGCTTTGTCACTAATATGCATACCCATCGGGGGCGTGGCGAAATTGGTAGACGCACTGGATTTAGGTTCCAGCGCCGCAAGGTGTAAGAGTTCGAGTCTCTTCGCCCCCACCAAATTTAAGAAGCAAGGTTATCTTGCTTTTTTTATGGTTAAATCAGAAATGAATTAATCATGCGGTTATAGAGGATTGGTGTAATGGTAGCATGACGGTCTCCAAAACCGTTCGTCAAGGTTCGAGTCCTTGATCCTCTGCCAAATTAATAAAAAGCCTTTGTTAAATACAAGGGCTTTTTTATTTGGTTAAAAATTTCGTTTGCTCATGAAAAAAGCATTAGCTTTCAGATGCATGGTTTTTTTATAAAAAAGGCTTGTCAGCAAGAAAGTTTATCACTAATATACACATCCATCGGGGGCGTGGCGAAATTGGTAGACGCACTGGATTTAGGTTCCAGCGCCGCAAGGTGTAAGAGTTCGAGTCTCTTCGCCCCCACCAAATTTTAAAAAGTAATCTTTTACTTTTTAGTGATTAACGACTAAATAAGTTAATCAAGCTGTTATAGAGGATTGGTGTAATGGTAGCATGACGGTCTCCAAAACCGTTCGTCAAGGTTCGAGTCCTTGATCCTCTGCCAAATTAATAAAAAAGCCCTTGTTTGATACAAGGGCTTTTTTATTTCGCAGTATTTTGAAATTAATTTACTTTGATGAGTATTCACTAAGGGGCTTAGGAAGTTAAGCATATCAAAAAGTATGGTAACTTCCTTATATGAAAGCAAAAAATAGATACTATTTCCGTTCAAGAATCACAGAGGCAAAATTCAGACAGATCATTCGCTTTTTTGCCATGGATTTAACTGCTTCAGATACAGCTAAACTCACCAATATTTCTGTACGTTCCATCAATACAATTTACATCAGGTTGCGTAAAAAGATTGCGGCACAATGTGAGGAAATATCTCCTTTCAACGGTATCGTTGAACTTGATGAATCCTACTTTGGTGCTCGTCGTATTCGAGGAAAACGTGGACGTGGTGCATCAGGAAAAACCATTGTATTTGGACTACTCAAAAGAGATGGAAACGTATACACAGAAATTGTGCCTGATTGCTCCAAAGCTACGCTACAGGGCATTATTCGGGGGCAGATAGAGCAGCTTGATTCTGTGATCAATACAGATGGATGGAGAGGCTATGATGGTTTAGTTGATATTGGTTTTGACAAACATTTAAGAGTGAATCATGGGGACAACGAATTTGCATGCGGGGAGCGTCATATTAACGGCATAGAATCATTCTGGGGATATGCTAAAAAGCGACTCGTCAAGTTTAATGGAATTGACAAAAAGATGTTTTATTTGCATCTTAAAGAAACGGAGTATCGCTTCAATCATCGGAACGGTAATTTATATCTCGATTTGCTTAAATTACTCCGTAACAATCCTCTTTAACTTCCTAAGCCCCTACCTATTTATTTATAACCTTCTCTACGACCTGATCCATTTCCATTGCATCATAATAGGCTAGGGTGTTTTTCGCAGTTAACTCACCATGACAGTGCTGACATGTCATGGTTGCTTTAGTCTTATGACCGCAGTCTTTATGCAAATATTCCAAAATTGGATATTTATTATCTTCATTATGCCAATAATTGCCCCATGTCGTGACTGCCATAATAATTGGATAGAGGGCTAAACCTTTGTCTGTAAGTTTGTACTCGTAACGTTTTGGTGCTTCTTGATATAACACTTTTTCAAAAATTTTATTTTCAACTAAGCGATTCAAACGCTCAGTGAGTAAGTGCCGTGTGATACCGAGCTGCTTTTGAAAATCATCAAAACGACGTGTGCGAAGAAAAGCATTGCGGATAATCAAGAGTGTCCATCGATCACCGAAAATCGATAAGCTACGCGCAATAGGGCAACTCATTTCACCCAATTCATGCCATTTCATGTTTAACCTCTATTGATTCGCTTTGAGATAAGCAGATCGCTATGACTGTAATTGAACGTAGATAATCATAACGTTGACAAATTATCTTAACATAGATAAGGTATTGTTAATAAGTTCTAAATTAGAACTAATGTTGTTGCAGTCGTAAATGTACGATTTACTCTTAAAAGGGAAACTTCAATGAATCCATTAAAAATGACAGGTTTGGAAATCATTCAAGCATTTGCTCAAGGTCATTTTCCTGAGCCAGGAATTGCAAAGACAATGCCAATGAAACCTGTAAAGGTTGAACAGGGACGAATCGTATTTAGTGCGATTGCTGATGAACGACATACCAATCCATTAGGTGGTGTGCATGGTGGTTTTGCAGCAACAATTTTGGATTCAGTCACAGGTTGTGCAACACATACAGTATTGGCTGCGGGTGAGTCATATGGAACAACAGACCTTAATATTAAAATGTGTCGTCCGATTCCATTTAATACTCCGTTGATTGCAGAAGGAAAAGTCATCAATGTTGGGCGTAATCTTGTGATTTCAGAGGGTTATATTCGCGATGAGGATGGAAAATTGTATGCACATGCAACTGCAACAAATATGATTATTCGCCGTTCAGCGTGATTTTAAGATTATTGTTTTGAATGGACTTGAACTTGTTATGATAGCCATGTGAAACATCATAAAAATATGTTCAGTTCATTCAAATGAGATATAAAAATGTCAAACTCTATTGTTCTACATCAGTGGGAAATTTCACCTTTTTGTCAAAAAGTTTCACGGATGTTGAAGTTCAAAGGTATTCCTTTTGAAACAATAAATTACAATGGCTTACTGGGTAGCAAAGTCCCTTTGCTTAGTAAAGTCGGTAAGTTACCTGTCTTGGATATAAATGGCGAACGAGTTCAAGATAGCACTCGAATTGCACGTTATTTAGATCAACACTTTCCCGAGCTTCCTCGACTTTATCCTGAAGATCCTATGCAATGTGCTTACACAGAGCTTTGGGAAGATTGGGCGGATGAAGTCTTGTATTTTTATGAAGTGCATTTTCGTGTAAGTGATAAAAAAGCGTTCAATCAAGTTGTTGAAATCAGCTCAGAAGGTCGTCCTGCATTTGAAAAGCATTTAATGAAGCCATTACTGAAATCGGCATTGGGTTTTCAAGTAAAGATGCAAGGTACAGGTCGTATGGCTCAAGCCGATATTGAAGCTGAATTTACTAGACACTTAGAACGTATTGAGTTGGTTTTAAATCAGACAGGTTGGTTGGTTGGAGATCAGCAGACGATTGCTGATATAGCAGTTGCATCTCAACTTCTAGAAATTGTTAGAACTAGCCAAAAATTTGGTGCACAAATATTAGGTTTTGCAAATATTTCAAAATGGCTCGATAATTTTTAATTTATTGATTTAAATAAAAAAGCAAAGCCGAGGCTTTGCTTTTTTATGATTGAATGATCAGCTTAGATTTTGCTAATCAAATCATTGATTTGTTTTGCTTGTTCAGCAGCATTACCTGTATATGTAGCAGGAGTAAGCTCTGCTAAACGAGCACGTTCATCAGCTGGAACTTGAAGAAGTTCATCACCATTAACGAAGTTCACCATCATTTCACGTGTCATTGCTTGACCACGAGTAAGTGCTTTTAGTTTTTCGTAAGGTTTTTCAACATTATAACGACGCATTACTGTTTGGATCGGTTCAGCAAGAACTTCTTGTGCTTGGTCTAAATCTTCATTTAAACGGTTAGCATTGAGTTCAAGTTTACCAATACCTTTTAAGCAAGCATCAAAAGCAATCAAGCTTTGTGCAAAACCAACACCCATGTTACGAAGAACAGTTGAGTCAGTTAAGTCACGCTGCCAACGAGAAACTGGAAGTTTTTCACCTAAGTGACCCAATACCGCATTTGCAATACCTAAGTTACCTTCTGAGTTTTCGAAGTCGATAGGGTTTACTTTATGAGGCATTGTTGAAGAACCAACTTCACCGTCTTTTAATTTTTGCTTGAAGTAACCAAGAGAGATATAGCCCCAAACATCACGGTTAAAGTCGATCAAGATCGTGTTATAACGACGTAATGCATCAAACAATTCAGCCATGTAATCATGTGGCTCGATTTGAGTGGTGTATGGGTTGAAACTTAGACCTAAAGATTCAACAAATGCTTGTGCATGTGCAGCCCAATCAATTTCTGGATAAGCAGAAAGGTGAGCATTGTAGTTACCTACTGCACCATTGATTTTGCCCAATAATTCAACATTTTCAAATTGCTTGATTTGGCGCGCTAAACGATAAGCAACGTTCGCCATTTCTTTACCCAAAGTTGTTGGGCTAGCAGTTTGACCATGAGTACGAGATAACATTGGCTGTTCAGCATGTGTTGTAGCTAAAGCTGAAATCGCGTTCAGAATTTGCTTCATGCTTGAAACAAGAACTTCACGACCATTTTTAAGCATTAATGCATGAGACAAGTTGTTGATGTCTTCAGATGTGCATGCAAAATGAATGAATTCGCCCGCATTTTTTAATTCATCAATATTGGCAATTTTTTCTTTAAGGAAATATTCAACTGCTTTTACATCATGGTTAGTTGTACGTTCAATTTCTTTAATGCGGTTTGCATCTTCTTCAGAAAAATTCGTCACAATCGCATCTAAAGCAGCATTCGTTTCAGCAGAAAATGCAGGTACTTCGATGATTTCTGCACGATTTGCAAGTGCTTGTAACCAACGCACTTCAACAGTGACACGAGCGTGGATTAAACCAAACTCAGACAAAAAAGGGCGTAGCGCATCGCATTTGCTCGCATAACGTCCATCAAGTGGTGAGAGTGCGGTTAAAGCATTCATACAGATTCCTTAAAGTTTGTCTCTCTTGCAGAACTTTATTTATTCCTCAAGAGAGATTTATAGAGGTTGTAAAACGGTATAAAAAATTTGCTCTAGCATCGGTTTAAACGACCTGATACTGCAAACGAGCAAGAGCTTGAATATCTTGTAAAAGCTTACGTTTACTAAAGATCATACTCCATGAGCTACCGCCCAGTTGTCGCCATAAATGCGCAAGTTGTAGACCTGTAAAGAGGCAAGCACGGATTCGATTTGTATGATTCATATCTTTAAAAGCTTCAGCATTACCACGGACAAGGATACGTGGATTAATTTGCCCAGCAGTTTCAACATAGGTCTGAGCTAAATTGGCAATAATACTTGGGTGCAAATAGTTATTATCGAAAAAAGACAACTGTTTTAGGATTTTTTGTTGAGCCGTTTCGATAATTTTGACGTATTCAGGATTGCTATAAACTTTCTTTTCCAACTGCAATAATGCCATAGCATAGGACATGGGAAGTTTAGCTGTCGAAAGTTTAGGAACTCGGGATTTTGGTGCAGTATTAAATGGTTGAGTAATACAACCTTCTAATGTTTTTAAACCTAGTGAAATATCAGCCAGTTGATTAAAGAAATCTAAAGTTTGAGTCGCATTGTTGGTCGCTGGACGAATATTTAAACTTGCTTTGATCAGTAGTTCAAAATAAAAATTACCACTATCTCCAATACTCTGCTGTCCCGCCATCGCAGTCATATGGGTCAGCTGAGTTGCTTGGAAGACAGCAGCCAATGCTAAAGCACGGTTTTGTCTTACATTCAACGCTTGGGTGTGCTGAAAGGGTAACTCCGCCATGCTTCGATTCCAATATCCTTAAATAAAATCTGGTTGAGGTGCATCAGTATGGTGAATGACACCACCGCCTAAGCATACCTCTCCTGAGTAAAACACCACACTTTGCCCTGGAGTTACAGCACGTTGTGATTCATCAAACTCAACTCGAATACCATTTTCTGTATGTTCGTCACGATAAATTGTACACGCTTGGTCAGGCTGACGATAACGAGTTTTTGCTGTGCATCGGAAACCCGTAGTTGGGATCTCTTGTTCACCTGCAACCCAATCAATCGCTTCACTCCAAAGTTGTTTACTTTGCATAAGTGGATGCTCATGACCTTGTCCAATGACGAGACGATTGTTGGCAATGTCTTTGTGAAGTACGAACCATGCACCTTCTTGCGCACCTTTCATACCACCGATACCGATGCCACCGCGTTGACCGAGCGTATAGTACATTAAGCCGTGATGTTCACCAACTTCTTTGCCGTTGTCTAAGACAATTTTTCCAGCTTGAGCAGGAAGATATTGTTTGAGGAAGTCTGTAAATCGACGTTCACCAATAAAGCAAATACCAGTTGAGTCCTTTTTCTTCGCTGTTGCTAAATCAAGTTGTTCAGCAATGCGACGAACTTCAGGTTTTTCAATTTCACCGACAGGGAACAGCGTCTTATTGATTTCACGACCATGCACTGCATGTAAGAAATAAGTCTGGTCTTTATTATTATCAACACCACGTAATAATGGCGCATAGATTTCACCACGAGAGTTTTGTGTGCTTACACCACGACGTGCATAGTGACCTGTTGCTATAAAATCTGCACCCAAAGTCATAGCATGGTCGAGGAACGCACGGAACTTAATCTCTTTATTACATAGAATATCTGGGTTTGGAGTACGACCTGCTGCGTATTCAGCTAAGAAATGCTCAAACACACGATCCCAATATTCCATGGCAAAGTTTGCGGTGTGCAGTTTAATTCCAATCTTGTCTGCAACGGCTTGCGCATCTGCTAAATCTTCAAGGGCTGTGCAGTATTCCGTACCATCATCTTCTTCCCAATTTTTCATGAAAAGACCTTCAACTTGATATCCTTGTTGAAGTAAAAGCGCGGCAGAAACAGAGGAGTCTACACCACCAGACATACCGACGATGACACGTTGTTGCATCTAATTAAGCATCCAAATGAGAAGTTAATGAGGGAGAAAAAGGGTGCTCATAAATAAGCGATAAAGGATATTTCTTACCAGCGAGGGCATCTTCAATTACTTTTAAAACTAATGGGCTTCGCGCACGAGCGGATTCTTGCAGCTCTTCTAAACTCATCCAAACTGCACCGACAATATCGGTATCTAGTTGTGAATTTTCCTCAACCGAAGTGACATGAGCCAAGAAGCAAAAGCGATAATATGTACGATCTGGAAACATGGGAGGGGTATAGGTATAGATACCAAGCAAATGATCTATTTCTACGTGATGACCTGTTTCTTCTAAGGTCTCACGGATCGCTGCTTCAATAATCGTTTCACCGCATTCGACATGACCAGCAGGTTGATTAAACACGGTATGTACAAAGCCTTCGCTGTGTTCTTCAACAAACAGAAAACGTCCGTCTTTTTCAACTACAGTGGCGACTGTGACATGAGGTGTCCAAGCGGTCATAGAAAGCACCATGATTTTAAAAAACGTATTCTACAAAATTTGGGGCGCGGTGGCTAGTTGATGTCGTTGAGCAATTTTCTTACGCGTGCTAAAACTTATGTTTTTGTTGTAAAGTTACGCATGAATCAATTAGTGTTTAATACTAAATCTTAATATTTTCCCAATTTTTACAAATATATGAACTTAATTTCACCGATTCTGTTAGATGAACATCCAATTCATGGGTGTATTCATGACGCAAGTAATAATTTAAACCCATTTCCAATTCTTGCAATTGATGATGTGCCTCTAAATTTATGGGTGCAAGAGAATACGAATATTTTTGAGCGTACAGATAACTTGGTTCCAGCGCAAGGATGGTTATATGACTTTGAAAGTGAGTTAGCATTGAGTCATGCTTGGGAGCTTTTAATGCCCAACTTTTCTGAATATGGTCCAATTTCTACGATTGTTCCACTTTTAGTCTGTCCTGATGATCTAGATTTGATATGCAGTGTTATTGTGGTTGAGCAAGTCGTCACCAATATAGAAGTGAAGTGGGTGAGGTTTGGTCAGGCATTTGGAAATATTCAAGATATAGTGACATCTGTTATTTGGGAGCATCCTAAAACTACACCTGAGTTAACATTTCAGTTTGCACAATTTGAACAGGCTATTAATGAATTAAAGATTTTAGATAAAAGGTGGAGTGATGCTTAAAGTTGGTCATAAGATTTATTAAATAATACTAATACAGGGTATTTATTAAAAAATAGTCTGTGATGGTCTTTGTAATACATTTCTGCGTAGAAACATAAATATCATCCAAAAAGCATACCAGTTTGAGTTAATCGATGAGATCTCTTTTAACCGATTAAGAGAGGTCTATACTTGAATAGAAGTCCACCTCGTTTAGTGTTGTATAGATTTTTCTTAAAAATTTGATTTATTTAAATAATTATCCCTCACTTTTACATAATTTTGCGCCGAATAAGGTAAAAATGCTTTTTCTTTATCTGTGAGAGGGCGGACTTGCTGGACTGGGCTACCCACATACAAATAACCACTTTTTAAGACTTTACGTGGTGGCACAAGACTGCCTGCACCAATCATGACATCATCTTCAATAATCACGTCATCTAAAACGACAGTATTGATTCCAATCAGGACACGATTGCCAATAGTACAGCCGTGTAAAGTCACATGATGACCTACAGTCACATCATCACCAATTACTAAAGGTGAACCATTTGGTTTGGATTGATTTTTATGGCTGACATGTAACATACAATGATCTTGTACATTACTATTTTTACCAATCTGAATCGAATTGACATCACCGCGAATTACGGCAAAAGGCCAAACTGAAACATTCTCAGCTAATTTGACATCCCCGATGACCACAGACATTTCATCAATATAACAACTTGTATCAATATCAGGGTAATGATCTAAATAGGGGCGAATATTTTTAGCCATGAGAAAATACAATAAATAATTTGCATGAATTATAAAATAAAAAAGCATTCATACTAAATAGCATGAATGCTTGATTAGCTTGTTTATTCTGAGAATTAGAATAAGTTGCTAAGGAACTGTTTGATATGGTCGATCATACGAGCAAAAAAGCCTGCTTCTTCAACAGGTTTTAATGCAACTAGTGGTTTTTCAGCAATCACCTTTCCATCAAGACTCGCAACTAATTTACCTACAACTTGACCTTTAGCCAAAGGTGCATTCAGTTTTGGTTGAACGACGATTTGAGTTTTGATTTTGTCAGCTTGACCTTTAGGCATAGTTACATTGAAGTTTTCAGCCAAACCGATTTGAACTTCATCTTCTTTACCAAACCATACTTTTGCTTTTGCTAAAACTTGATTTGCTGGTTGAACATTAGCAGTTTCAAAGTTTGCAAAACCCCAAGCCAATAATGTACGAGTTTGGCTCGCACGTTCATTCATGCTTGGTGTACCGAAAATCACAGAAATCAAACGCATAGGACCACGTTTGCTTGAAGTGGTTAAGCAGTAACCAGCTTCTTCAGTATGACCTGTTTTTAAACCATCTACACTTGGGTCTGTGTAGAGAAGGGCATTACGGTTACCTTGTTTGATACCGTTAAATGTAAATTCTTTTTCAGAGTAAATTGGGTAGTACTTTGAGCTGTCTTTAATAATATGCTGAGCAAGAACTGCCATATCTTTTGCAGTTGAGTAATGACCATCAGCAGGCATACCTGTTGAGTTGATAAAGTGTGTATTTACCATTCCAACGCGTTTAGCTTCTTGGTTCATCATGTGGGCGAATGTACCTTCATTGCCCGCAATATGTTCAGCCATTGCTTTAGAAGCATCATTACCTGATTGGATGATAATACCGCGAAGCATTTCTAGAACAGTTGCTGTTCCATTAAGCGGTACATACATACATGATTCTGTACTACTTCCACGACACCACGCAGATTCATTCATGCGTACTTGTTCGTTTTCAGTCAATTCCCCCTTCAAAAGTTTCTGCTCAATGATGTAGCTTGTCATCATTTTAGTCATTGAAGCAGGTGCAAGTTTTTCATTTTCATTTTTTGCAGCGAGAATCTGTCCTGTCTCATAATCCATTAATACATAGGATTTATTATTTAGTTCTGGTGGAGCAGATAGGACAGTTGCTGCATATGAAAAGCTTGGCAAAAGTAATAATGCAGCAAGAGCGCTTTTTTGATTCATTCTAGATCGTTCCAATATCTTGTGTGAAGCAGAAGAGCCTAGCATTTTAGGACAAAGCAAAGCCGACTTCTATGGGGGAAGTCGGCTTTTTAACACAGTATTGTAACGAATCGGTTACTTAGAATAATAATTTCGAACATCGTCGCAAATTTGGCGATTATCTTCATCAGATGCGGCTTTTGCATCATTACGTGCTTCTGTCAAAGCAGTCTGAAAATCTTTACTTTTTGCGCGCTTATTGAGTACATCAACAGCTTTTGGATCATTATCTAAATAGGCTTTAACAAGATTGTCGTAGGCTTTATTAAACTTAAGATCTTTGCCGATTAATGGAGGGCAAATTTCAGAAAGCACATAAATTGCAGCTAACTCTTGTTGAGTGACATTTTCTGAGGTCGGAGTAACTTCAATTTTTTCGGTTTCTGATTTTTTTTCTGCTGCATAAGTGGTTGCAGAAAATGCAGTAGACGCTAAGAGAAATGATAAACCCAGTGTTTTTAAAACATTTTTAGTCATAAGAAATCAAACTCAAAAACAAGACTTAAAGAATTTGAATAACTTATAGCATAACTGGGATTGAAATTTGTATCTTTGCTGTAGAAACAATGGAGAAAATGTGATCTTAAATCTGAGAAATAAAACCACATTTACCTATATCAAAACTTATTCTTCGAAATTAAGGACATCTTCACATACTGATTTCTGTTCTGATTTCTCAACTTCTGTTGCAGCAGAACGTGCATCTTTGAGCAGACTTTGAAATTCAGCATCTTTTTGTAAGCTGTCTATAGATGCAGTCTTGTCCGAGTAGTTACTTAAATAAGAACCGACCATCTTTTTGATGTTTTGGTCAAATTTTGCATTCTTACCGATGAGGTTTGGACACATTTCGATAAGTACTTGTGCATTTGCAATATCATCTTTGATTAATGCATCTGCTTCTTTGACTGAAACCGCTTCGTCAGCAAATGCTACAGATGCTGCTACAAGTGTGAAACTCACCCCAAAAAATCGAATAAAATTAGATAAATGTCTCATGGCAATGTAAATTTCTAATACTAAGAAGTTATAAATATATATAATTCAATGAATAATTCAATTGAAAAAACTCCCTAGTAATATTTGAAGAGACTGGAATTTAGTGAATATTTTGATTGCAAATGATGATGGTGTTTTTGCCCCAGGACTACAAGCTTTAGCGCAGGCCTTAAAACCATTAGGTCGAGTGGTTGTGGTTGCACCTGAAAGTGAGCGGAGTGGTTATTCTAGTGCTTTGACATTAGATCGTCCTTTGCGACCAGTTCAAATCTCTGAAGACGTCTGGGCAGTGAATGGAACGCCTGCGGACTGTGTTTATTTGTCAATGAATGGTCTATTTGATTTTGAATTTGATCTGGTTGTGAGTGGTATCAATAGCGGTGCAAATCTTGGTGATGATGTATTGTACTCAGGTACGGTAGGAGCTGCATTTGAAGGAAGGTTAATGAAACATCCTGCGATTGCTGTTTCTTTGGCAGGTTCAAATGTTCGATCATATGAACACCCTCAGCATTATGCGCAAGCAGCACAATGGGTCCATGACTTTATTGCAAATGGATTACCTATTTTACCACCTCGTCATATTTTTAATATTAATATTCCAGATGTTGCTCAAATCCAAGGTACAAAAGTGACTTATCAAGGCCGAAGAGCGCAATCTAAACCTGTAAGTAGCCATGTTGACCCCCGAGGAAGACAAGTTTATTGGATTGGATTAGCTGGAGAGGCAGTAACTGATCCTCAGGCTGTTTCTAGCAATATTCAATCAGATTTTTTTGCAGTGTCGAATGGTTATGTCAGTGTTACTCCAATTCAAATGGATGCAACGAACTACGCGATTTTAGATAATTTACATGTTCTTGTTAATGGTTAGCGGTTGCTATGTTATAACTTTGTGAATATAGAAAGTGAGAACTCGTTTTTTTTCACTTTTTTGATACTCTTAGGCGCAAATATAATTCAGGTTTCGATGAGGGTGAAGATGCATTCAAACCAAGTCTCGATTTTTCTAACAAAGAAAATGATTAAAACAATCCTATTGTCTCTATCAGTAGCAACGACAGTAATTGTGACGGGGTGTGCATCTAAACCACAATACAAAGGTGGCGCACGCTACGTGAATGCACCTAATTACTATACAGTGCGTTCAGGGGATACACTGAGTGGGATCGCAAACCGCTATGGTTTGAACTACTTAGATATTGCTGCACTGAATGATATTGCAGCTCCGTATCGAATTTATGTGAATCAGTCACTAAGACTTAAAGGCTCAGTCAGTCAGCGTACTACGTCGACGCAGGCGATCACTCAAGCAACTCCTATCCAACGTCAAACGATTAATTTACCGACTCAACAGCCAGTTGTACCAAAAACACCTGTTATTACGCCAACACCTGTGAATCCACCAACTGCTTCAACTTTAGCATCGGGTTTACGCTGGGTAAAACCTAGCAACGGTCCTGTGATTCAAGGTTTTAATCTGGCAAGTAATGTCAAAGGGACCCGTTATGGTGGAAATGAGGGTGATCCAGTCTATGCAGCAGCAAATGGTCAAGTTGTATATGCCGCGGATGGTCTAAAAGAATACGGCAACTTGGTTCTGATCAAGCACATTGATGGTTACATTACTGCTTATGCACATAACAGTAAAATGTTGGTGAAAAGCGGTGAAAATGTGACAGCTGGCCAAAAGATTGCTGAAATGGGTTCTTCAGGAGCGACTAGAGTCATGCTGGAATTCCAAGTTAGATTAGATGGTAAACCTGTTAATCCAACCACTGTTTTACCTAACTAAATATACATCATTATTTGTTTAACAAACTTTCAACAAATTGTTAAGAATCTCTAGTCTAGGAGTAGACTTCTCTGTATACTCATATTGATTGCTTTAATTAGAACAATAAGCATATTAATAATTTGAGAGGGAAGTCTATGCTAGATCAGTTGCGTGCAATGGGGGTTTTTGCGTGCGTTGTTGAAAAAAGTTCATTTAGCGGTGCTGCTAGAGAACTGGGAATTACAACAAGCGCAGTCAGTCAACAAATCCGTTCTTTAGAACAAGATATGGATGTGACTTTGCTTCATCGTTCTACACGAAAATTAAGCCTTACAGAAGCGGGTCAAGCATTCTTTTTAAGCTGTCAAGAAATGCTTGCAGCAGCAGAGCGTGGCAAAATCCGCATCAATGAATTGCGCGATGATTTAGTCGGTGACTTACGTATTGCAACGACACCAGAACTCGGTGCGCTTCATGTTATTCCAGCACTTTCTCACTGGATGTCTGCACACAAAGCACTTGCAATCCATTTTGAAGCCGATCATCGTTATATTGATTTAATTGAAGAGCGAATTGATATTGCAATCCGCATGAGCCTCAAAATCGATGATCATCAGTTAACAGCTGTGCCATTAGCTCGAGTTGATCAGGTACTCGTTGCATCACCAAGTTATCTAAATCAAGCTCCTCCGATTTCGAGACCAGAAGATTTACGTCATCATGAATTGTTACCAGTGACTTTAATGCAAAATTATCAGCATTTCTCGTTTCGTCATGGTTTAAGTGGGGAAGTAGTAAATATTGATATGAAAACACGCTTAAGTACCAATAACGTGTTTGTTGCAAAATCATTGTGTCAGCAAGGGCATGGGATCGCGCGTATTTTATATATGGATATCCAAAAAGAGTTAGTGAATGGGTCTTTAGTTGAGGTATTACCTGATTGGAATATGCCAGCATATACCTTACATGCATTGACCTCGAAACGTGAACAATACCCAATGAAAGTCCATCGCTGTATAGACGCCTTAAAACAATATTTTGCTCAGCTTCCTGGTGGGCGTTCCTTGCAGGGCGTAGCCTAAATAAAAAAGCCATGTTCTCATCAGAACATGGCTTTTTTTCATCTTATTTTTTCTTGTGTTTACGCAGCGATTTTAAGTTTTTCGCTTGTGCGGTTGATTCTTCAGCTGCTTTTGAATCTACTTCATCTTTTTTGGTTTTTTTACGCTTTTTCTTTTTCTTTGGTTCATCATCTTCAACAGCTTCACCATCTTCAATCGCTTGCCAATACTCAAGTTGCTCCATCACAGCAGCATAGATTGAGTTTTTGCTATATCGACCTTTTTTGTCTAGTGTTCCAACAGGACGGGCCATCAGGATTTCTAAAGCTTGGTCAATCGTGTCAATTGCATGAACATGGAATTGACCACTATTAACAGCATCAATAACGTCTTGGCGTAGCATTAGATGTTGCATGTTTTGACGAGGGATAATTACGCCTTGCTTACCTGTTAGTCCTTGCAATTTACAAGCATCATAAAAACCTTCAATTTTGGCATTTACGCCGCCGATAGGTTGTACTTGTCCTAGTTGGTTCATAGAGCCTGTGATAGCCCAAGACTGATCAATTGGGATTTGACAAATAGCCGAAATTAAAGCAGAAAGTTCGGCAACTGTTGCGCTGTCACCATCAACTTGTCCATAACTTTGTTCGAATGCAAGAGCAGCAGAGAAGTGTAGGATCTGTTCACGACCAAAATGAGCTTTAAGGAAACTAGCCATGAGGAGTACGCCTTTTGCGTGTAGAGAACCACCAAGTTCTACACTTCGCTCAATATCAAGAATATCTCCACCACCTTGATAGACAGAAGCAGTTAAACGTGATGGGAGACCAAACTCAACATCAGCATAATGAATAACAGATAGGGCATTAATTTGACCTAAGCGATGCCCCGAAGTCTCAATTAATTGAGTACCTCGTGATAAGTCTTGCCAATAAAGCTCTCGTAAATAACCCAAACGGTATTGGCGATGATGTAATGCTTGATTGACATGTTGATCTGTTACGATTTTATCACCACTCTTAAAAGCGTGATGATGTGCTTCACGAATCAAATCACCCAGTGTCGAAGCATGAAGCGATAAGGAGCTTTGATCTTCAGCTTGACGACTAGAGTCAGTTAACAGTGCAGCGAGAGCAGAGCGATCAAAAGGTAAAAGTTTATCTGCTTGAACATAATCAGCAATAAGCTGCATATATGCTTGTTCGTTGCTGTCATTACGTTGTAATGTATCTGTAAAATCAGCACGAATTTTAAATACACTGCCAAGTTCTGGTTCTACTTCTAAAATTTCATAATAAATTTCAGGTTCAGCCAGTAATACGACTTTAATATCTAGTGGAACAGCGGCAGGTTCAATCGAAATACTACCTGTCAATGTCAGCATATGTTCCAAAGACGATAGTTTGAGTTGCCCTGACTTTAATGCGCGTTTTAAACCTTGCCAAGCGTAGGGTTGTTCCAGCAATTGCTCAGCCTCAAGCATAAGGAAACCACCATTTGCATGGTGCAATGAGCCTGGACGAATTAATGTAAAATCTGTCGTAATTGTGCCGTTGTGAGTGAGCTGCTCGACATGCCCAAGTAAGTTGTAATGCGTTGGGAAGTCTTCAAAAATAACAGGAGCACCACTATTCGGTTTATTGGCAATAATGACATTGGCTTGATATCTTGAAGGAACGCGATTGAACAAAGCAGGCGTGAAATCATCTTCCTCTTGTTCTAAGATCAGTTCAACGTTTTCTATAACATCTTCGGCATAATGCTTTAAATATTCTTCTAAACCTTTAACGTCTTTATTTTTATTTAAAATTTGTTCCATGCGAGGTAGAACAACTTGTGCTGCGATATCTCTATTTAAAAGTGAAACTTTATCTCGAGCATCGTCTTCAAGATCGCCTAGATGTAAACCTAAACGCTCTAATTTTTTCTCCATATAGCGGATATTAGAGCTTAGTTCAGAACGTTCTTTTTGGCTTAAAGCATCAATATCATGCTGTGTTAATTCTTGATATTCATTGTCGATCAATTGCATCGGCACGAAAACATGCTTGTCATTTCTTGAAATGAGTTTTAAGTCGAGTTCTGCGCCTTCTTTGGTTAATTCGGACAGTGCTTGTTGTTGTACATCACCCGTGTCTTGACGAATACGTTCAATTCGATTGTGATAGGTCTCTGCACTAAAGCGACGTTCTAATTGTTTAAGAATGGTTTGCCAAGTTTGTTGAAGTGCAGCTTGGAACTTTACGCCTTGTCCAGCAGGGAAGCGAAGTGCGATAGGTTGTCTAGGATTTTTAAAATTATTAACATATACCCAGTCATCAGGTGTTGGCATCGTTTTGGCATGCTGTTGCAGTAAACGTTTGATCATCGTCCGTTTACCAAGTCCAGCAGTTCCGACAGCAAAAATATTGTAACCTGAATAAGGCAGAGAGATTCCAGCTTCAACAGAGGCACGTGCTCGATCTTGCCCTAAAAAATTGTTGAGCGGTTTGATTCGTTTCGTCGAATTCGGAATTTTGACTAGGTCTAGAACATGAGTGAGTTGTTCCGAAGCTAGCGAGGTTCTTTTTAATGTTTCTTGTATATCCGTCTGGTCAAAAGCGCTTGGAAAGGTATTTAAATTTGCTGTAGTTGTGTTTGTTGGTGTTAAAGAAAGTGCGGTTGCAGTCATTTGATCAAGTTTTTGGGTCACTATTGATATCCAACAAATAAACGATAATTGAAATTAGAACTATAGATGCATCTAAACATATCTCATGACTTGCGAACAAACATAAATGGTGTGATTCATCATTTAACATTTGGTGTCAATTTGGCTAGATTTCGCAAATGTTTAGAAGTATTTATAGCTTCTGTTAAAGGTATACAGTTTTAGGTCTAAAGATCAAGCGAACTTGTGTTTTTTATCGACAAAACAAAACAATGGTTGCACAAAGCAACTTGCAAGCGAACACAAGAAACGATTGAATAGGCACATTCAGGCATGTTCATGGAAAATAATAACCAATGACAACACAAACCACAGGTTGGGCATCTGCATTTAAAGCATTTTTAGATCGCCGTGCTTTGATTATGTTATTTTTAGGTTTCTCAGCGGGGATACCAATTTTACTCATTTTTTCTAGCTTATCTTTATGGCTAGGTGAGGCAGGAATTGAAAAAAGTGCAGTAACTTTTTTTAGTTGGGCTGCATTAGGCTATTCTTTTAAATTTGTTTGGGCACCATTAATTGATGAGTTGCCTGTCCCATTTCTAACACGCACATTAGGGCGACGTCGAGCATGGCTGTTAATTGCACAGTGTTTAATTATATGTGCAATTTGTATCATGGCATTTTCAGACCCAGCTCTTGGTCAAAGTTATATTATTCAAATGGCGGTTGGGGCAGTATTACTTGGCTTTTCCGCAGCTACGCAAGATATTGTGATTGATGCCTATCGTATCGAGTTAGCTGAAACAGAAATGCAAACTGTCTTAGCATCGACATACAATGCAGGTTATCGCATCGGAATGATTGTTGCTGGTGCTGGTGCATTATTTCTTGCGGCTTACTTAGGAACTGCCAAGGGAAATTATATCTACGAAGCTTGGAAGTATACTTACTTAGCCATGGCAGCAGTCATGAGTGTTGGTATCATCACTACTCTAAGTATTCGTGAACCACAAGTAAATCGAATTTATAAAGAATATAAAAAGACAGATTATTATCGTTTGGTATTGGTATTTTTTGTTGCTGTTGCAAGTTTTGTCGTGAGCTATATCTATTCAGGTAATCTCACAAATTACATCACCACTTCGGCTGAGATTAAGGATACCGCAGCTTTATTTGGTTTAGAAGCGCTTCGCTTTTTGACCGCAACAGCAGTCGCTTTATTGGTTGGTTCTGGGTTAGTAAAAGCTGGTGTCGTAAATCAGCAGATGGCGAAAGAAACATGGGTTGCGCCGATTCTTGATTTCTTCAAACGCTACGGTCTAAAACTCGCTTTAGTATTATTACTGCTTATTGGTTTTTTTAGAATTTCAGACATTATTGCTGGCGTCATTTCAAATGTTTTTTATCAGGACTTGAATTTTACTAAAGAGCAAATTGCTGAAGCAGTAAAAATATATGGTGTTTTATTTAGCCTTGTCGGTGGCTTTCTTGGGGGCTTGTTGGCACAGCGAATGAATATTATGAAGTTAATGTTTGTTGGTGCTGTTTTAGCTAGTTCTACCAATTTGATTTTCATTGGCTTGGTAAACTCAGGCAAACCTTTAGCTCAGGTTGAGGTACAAATCGCAGATAAGCACTATCAAGTAGATACGGATGAGGTGGGGTATTGGAAATTATCTGTACCAAGTGAACAGTTATTAAAAGCAAAAGATATCCAAGTCACTAGTCAATATCAGCAAGAAGCGGACTCAAAGTTTCAATTAACAGTTCCATATTTGATTGCATCACAAAAGCCTCAGATTCAATTATTGCCAATGAGTGGTAATGATCAACTTAGCTCAAATGATCTAAAGCAAAGTTTAGTTATTAAAGGTCAGCTTGCTGGCGTAAATGTTGATACATTAGACACAGAGCGTCCAGTTGTCATTATGGTTGACGATAAAGAAATTGTTGCTAAAGTTGATCCTCATGGAATATTCACTGGAGCAGTTGATGGGAAGGTTTTATTAAACTCTCCAACGAAGTTAGTTAAAGCTTCAGTTAATTTTAAAAACAACAACCAAACTGAATTAGCTACAAGTAGAGCTTATTTTATTGATACAGCAACACATCCAGATTCCGCTTTAGATATGGATGTTCAACCAGTGCAAGTAATCCAACCAGATCAAAAAAGCTCAGTTGAACTTTCTGGTAAAGTCATTAAAAGCTATAGTACCTTATGGTTATATTTGGCGATTATTATGGATAATTTAGCATCTGGATTGGCTGGTGCAGCATTCATTGCTTTTTTATCAAGTTTAACCAGTGTTTCATTTACAGCGGTTCAATATGCAATTTTTAGTTCTTTAATGACATTAACGCCAAAACTATTGGGTGGTTATTCAGGAACAATCGTGAGTAATATTGGTTATCCAAATTTCTTTTTAATGACGACTTTAATCGGTATTCCGATTCTAATTTTAGTGGTTTGGGTTGCGAAATTATTACGTGATCATGAACGAAACCAAACAACACAACAGACAGGTGAATAACTATGCGCATGTTACATACAATGCTACGAGTAGGTAATTTAGAACAATCTCTCAAGTTCTATACTGAAGTGCTTGGTATGCAATTACTTCGCAAACGTGATTACGAAGAAGGACGTTTTACACTCGCATTTGTGGGTTACGGTGATGAGCAGAACAATACGGTTCTTGAATTAACTCATAATTGGGATACATCTAGTTATGATTTAGGCAATGCTTATGGTCATATCGCAATTGGTGTTGATGATGCTTATAAAGCATGTGAAGAGATCAAAGCTCGTGGCGGTAAGGTCGTCCGTGAAGCTGGGCCTATGAAAGGTGGTGTGACGGTCATTGCTTTTGTTGAAGATCCAGATGGCTACAAAGTTGAACTTATTCAACAAGATCAGAATGCAAGAAATAATTAGTTTTAATGCGTTAGACTGAGGTCTAATTATTTAAAAACTAGATTTATTTATAGAGCTCAGTATGATGGTTTGATCAAATGGTCAACAATATCATATTGGGCTTTTTATTATTTTGAGGGTAGGTCAGGGAAAGAATTATGTTGAAGTTATTAGCACTAGATCGCTTTACGATTTTATTGGTACTCATGGTCTTATTAGCCACATTGTTACCCATATCAGGTCAGCTTGCTTATTATTTTAATATTTTAACGACAGTCGCAATAGCCGTTCTTTTCTTTTTACATGGTGCAAAATTATCACGAGAAGCTGTCATAGAGGGAATGTTGCATTGGAGAATGCATGCTTTAGTCTTTATTTTTACTTTTTTGATTTTCCCATTGATTGGACTTTTGTCGAGACCTGTTTTAGAACCAGTATTGGGGCAACAGTTATATTGGGGCTTCTTGTTTATGTGTTTCTTACCTTCCACGGTTCAGTCTTCGATTGCATTTACGTCTATGGCTAAAGGGAATGTAGCGGGTGCAGTGTGCAGTGCTTCCTTTTCTAATATTATAGGCATGTTTATCACACCGATTTTGGTCAGCTATTTTATCTTAGGGCAAAGTCAACATGATTTTGAC
Source organism: Acinetobacter sp. P1(2025) (assembly GCF_051390655.1). Lineage (NCBI taxonomy): Bacteria > Pseudomonadati > Pseudomonadota > Gammaproteobacteria > Moraxellales > Moraxellaceae > Acinetobacter > Acinetobacter sp. P1(2025). Next base: position 2,882 of record NZ_JBPKBJ010000028.1, on the reverse strand, counting down.
CCGACAAAATCAATTGTACAAATTACATTATTGCTGCTTGTGCCATTTATATTAGGTCAATTATTAAGACCATTTATTTTCCCACAAATGCGTAAATTTCCGAGCGTTGTAAAGGTTTTTGATCAGGGTTCAATCCTCATGGTTGTTTATGGCGCATTTAGTAGCGCAGTTGTCGCTGGTCTATGGCAACAAGTAAGCGGAATTACATTGATTTATTTAACACTGGCATGTTCAGTTTTACTTACCGTAGTAATGTTACTTGCATTGTATTTGCCTAAATGGTTGGGATTCAATCAGGCGGATCAAATTACGATTTTCTTTTGTAGTTCTAAAAAAACTTTAGCGAGTGGTGTTCCAATGGCTCAAATTCTTTTTATTGGGCAGCCTTTGGGGATGATTGTATTACCCATCATGATTTTCCACCAAATTCAGTTGATGGTTTGTGGGGTAATTGCGAATCATTGGTCAAAATCAATGCAGGAATAGTTCGCAAAATATAATTTATTCGCGTATAATCTGCGCCACTTGTTGGCTTTGCTCTGACCTAAGATGTCTCGGTGAGTCAAAAGAAATGGTCTGTTGTGGTATTGATCTGCGAGTATTAAAACTCTGCTTTCCTCATCTTGAGAGTGATCAATTGCGATAACAGCTTAAGCCTTTCTTACTAAATAGGAGCATCGACCATGCGCGCCGATATTCACCCTAAATACGAAAAATTAGTTGCTACTTGCTCATGCGGTAACGTAATCGAAACTCGTTCTGCACTTGGTAAAGAAACTCTTTATCTTGACGTATGTTCAGCTTGCCACCCATTCTATACTGGTAAACAAAAGAATGTAGATACTGGTGGTCGTATCGACAAGTTCAAACAACGTTTCTCTGGTATGTCACGTTCTATCAAACGTTAATATCTAGAAAAACAAAAAACGGGCTATATGCCCGTTTTTTGTTGTCTCTAAAGCCTCTCCTTTGTAAAAGAAGAGGTTGGTAGATTTTTTATTGATCTTGTACGTCAGTTAAACGATCAAGTTTCTTTTGGAAGTAGTTGCCTTGCAAGAAGCGCGCCTCAACATTCCAAGCATTTGCGAATAAATTCATGTCATTTAAATCAGTCAGTAAAATTTCTACAGATTTCATACCGATGAAATTCAGAATTTTTTCCTGTAATTTTGCCATGTCTTTCTCGCTAGCTAACATCTTGGAGAGTTTGCTATGTAGGCATAAATATTGGGTATCAATTTGCGTAAGAATAGATTCGCTATAAAGTGAATCACCAAAATTGCGTATTGAAACTTCAGCGCCGTATTGACGGAGTAGAGCGACTTGCTGCTGAGCTTGAGACAGATTTTGTTGCAGACTATACTCTGAGAATTGAACAATAAGCGGATGAGCCTGTTTACTTCCAATAATTGTAAGAAGTTTTGCGACCAACTCAGGTAGTTTTTTATCATTAATTAGAATGTGATGATTCAAATTAACGATTAGTTTAGCTTTTGGATATTGGGTAATAAAGTTGTGTAGTTGTTTACACGCTTCTACAAGAATCCAGCGGTCAAGTTGTACAGATAACTCAGGATCATCTTTTAAATCGGCTAGATCACTTAAATCAATCCATTGATTATCATGAATAAATCCTGCTGTAACCTCATAGGTATGAGTATGTTGATCCTGCTTATCATAAAGTTGTTGATATTTTAATTGGATGGAGCCAGCATCTAGTTTCTGTTTTAACTCTTGTAATAAGGTTAATTTAACAGAGGTTTGAATATGTTCGGTTGTAAGACCGATATCGGCATCTATCTTTTGACTATTGAAAACAGGAAGAGGTGTAGCAAAAGCTTTTGAGAGTAATTGTTCAAAAGCAGTTTCATTTGAAATTGGTTGATTTAACTCACAATATCCTAATTTTAATTGGAGTGGAAAGGTGTGATTATCTGTCACAAGAAGTTGAGGTTTTTGTAGACCATTTAAACCAATCAATAATGAGTTTAATACTTCTTTGGATTCAGCTTGGATTAAGCCAGCATAGAGTGCTGTTTCAATTTGATGAATTGGGACGTTGACTTGTTCTTTAATGAAATTTTGAATATTTGAAAAATAAGACTTTGTTCCACGCCAATCAGATTGAAAAACTTCATTTGGACAATGATTTAAGCCAAATAAAACTAAGGCATTCACATTTGCAGGATGATTGCTAAGATGGCGATTAATTTGTTGTAAAGATGAATTTAAACTTGAAAGTTTTTCTGCTGGAGCAATCGTTACAGTAGGCGCGACTGTAGTTGGTTCGGATTTTTGTGTGGCTTGAGAAGGACATTCGATATTGAGTTGAATTTCATCATCATTTCCAGATGGTAAAAACTCTACATGTAATGGATTGTTTTTTACATTTGAATTGAGTGTTTTGATCTCAAAGCGAGCATGTTCAAATTGACCTTGAGAAATCTTCTTGAAGCGTAGTTTAAATTGAGCCAAATCTTCAGGTTGTAAAACATCTAGTAATGGTAAACCAATCAAATCATCTTCATTCTCGAAACCAAAAAGAGTCGCATACTCTTTGTTGGCACTGAAATGAATTCCTTCTTGTAATACTGCGACCGCTTTATGAGTTTCTGCAACTAAAGATTGTGCTTGTGTTTGTGCGGCTTCTAATTCATTTAATAGACGATGTTCAGCTTGTACCAACCGACTATATGATAATGCACGAATGATGCTGATATAAAAATGATCAGGGGATTTTAAACTAAGAACATCATAGATGCCTTTATGAATAGACCTCTTGCAAAAATCATTTTTCAACCAACTCCATGTTGTAAATTGCAGCAATTAAATTCAGACGTAAACCCATGCGTTTACGCCTATTTCGATAACGTGTAGCCAGA
>NZ_JBPKBJ010000027.1:0-46283 GCF_051390655.1 Acinetobacter sp. P1(2025) | reverse complement strand
AAGCAAATAAATCGGGAAATTAGTAAACGTCGTATTCGAATTGAACACGTCAATGGAAAATTAAAGACCTTTAGAATTCTGGCTACACGTTATCGAAATAGGCGTAAACGCATGGGTTTACGTCTGAATTTAATTGCTGCAATTTACAACATGGAGTTGGTTGAAAAATGATTTTTGCAAGAGGTCTATTATTTACGGTTGCTTGAATAAAGTGTTTAACACCAAATTGATCTTTTACGCTGATACTTTGCTTTAACATCTATTCACCTTTATAAAATTTTTAGAAATAATCAAAAAACAATGTTTTAATTTTATTCAAATAACCTTTTGATTAAATTTAAATAATTGATTTAAAGAAGTATAAAAGGTACGACCATCTAAGTTTAAATCAACTTCAATACCTGATTGTAAAAGGACTTTTTTCCCAACTTCAATTTTTTTTAAACCTTGACGCGTACTTTGCATTTTATTTATAGGAATTAATGAAACTATAATTTCAGTACCATTTGGAGATTTTGCAATCAAATCATGTGTTTCTAACAATTGATATCCTTTTTTTAATTTTGATCTAAAAAAACAAGTTTTAAATTATAAAAAGTACGAGTTGGTACTTTTTATAATTTTTTATTCATTAGAGGGCTGTAATATTTACAGCATTTGGTCCTTTTTGACCTTGAGCTATACTGAATTCAACCATTTGACCTTCAAATAAGGTTTTAAATCCTGAATTCGATATCTCGCTGAAATGAGCAAAAACATCTGGACCTGATTCTTGTTGAATAAAACCAAAGCCTTTAGTTTCATTGAACCACTTTACAGTACCTTTAACCGTATTTGAGTTTGACATAATATATCCTATTGATTTTTAATGGTTTATTTAAAATATTGTAACTTTGAAAATAATAAATAATGAAACTTAAAATCTAAAAAACGAAGGATTATTACTAAAACTACGATACTGCAAGAAGATTTACCGAGACAAAACTTTTTTCTAGTTAAGCTGAGTATACACTAAAAAATAAGATTAACTTATATATATATTTATTATTCTTATTAATATGTATAAATAATTGAATTTATTATAATAATGATGATCTGTGAATGGGTTATTTAGATCCATAATCATAGAATTGTATTTTAATTTATTGAGTGCTGTTTTTAAATATATAAAAACCATAGGGTTATACAAAGTTGGTCTTAAAGTAATGATAGAGTTTGGCTGTGATTAATTCTGATTAAGAAAAATATTTGTTGTAAAGCTTAATGTGGTTCATATCTCGACATTTAACGTAGTCGGCGTTACACAAATCTCAGTTCATCACACTTCTTACATTCCAACATCACCCCTAACTTTTCCTTACGCCCTTGCTCCGTCAACACCCAAGGGCGATTTTGCCACGGTGGATCATGGCGCACATGCTGCGTATGACCACAAGCGAGATCAGCTACAAAATATCCTTCGTCATCGAGATGAAAACCAACAATGGCTTGTTGCATTTATTCACTCAAACTTTCGAGTTTAGAATCCTCTAAACCCTTTAAAAAACGATGGCATAGATTATGAATTGCCACCAAATCATTCGGATCAACACCTAAAGAGCAGGCGAGTTTAAAAGGAATTAAGGTAATTTCATCTTTTGCAGCAATTGCTTTTTCCAGCAAGATTACCTTCTTCATACGCTCATCTTCTTTTACCGCAATGCGCTTTAAAAATTGCTTTTCTTCAAGTTTTTTAATAATTGGCGTCAGCGTGCCTGAATCAAAAAAGGTCTTTTGTCCAATTTCAGACAACGTCACATTGTCCTTTTCATACAAAGCCAACAGTACGATAAATTGAGGATAGGTTAGGTCGTATTCCTGAAGTAAGGGACGATATTGACGAATCATTGCATTGGTCGCGGAATACATTGCAAAACACACTTGATTATCCAAGTAAGAAAATTCAGTCATGCTTTACTCCTCAAGGTCACCTTTGCGAGCTCACAGTATAGTTTGGTTAACAGGAAAAGTATATTGTGCGTAATTAACTTGCATGCAAGATAATTGTATGCAATATTAATTCACATGGCTGAACAAATAGACAAAGCTATTAAGCAAATAAGATTGATTGAATCAGAGCGAGATGTTGTATGACCACAATTTATGATTTTCAGGCTGAACTTTTAGAAGGCGAGCAAAAGAACCTTGCAGACTATCAAGGCAAAGTTTTATTGGTAGTGAACACTGCAAGTCAATGTGGCTTAACCCCACAATTTGAAGGACTTGAGAAGCTATATCAAGACTATCAACAACAAGGTTTGGTGATTTTAGGCTTTCCATGTAATCAGTTTGCTAACCAAGACCCATCAAGCAATGAAGAAATTGGCAGCTTCTGTCAACGCAACTATGGTGTGTCATTTCCTATGTTTGCCAAAGTCGATGTGAATGGTTCAAATGCACATCCGATTTATAAATACCTCACCTCAGAAGCCAAAGGTATTTTAGGTAGTGAAAGCATCAAATGGAATTTCACCAAGTTTTTGATTAATCAAAATGGCGAAGTGATTAAACGTTATTCTCCAACGACCAAACCTGAAAAAATTGGCAAAGATATTCAAAAACTTTTGGCTTAATTCGACGCTGAAAGCGAATGTTGCACGAATTACTGGCGATGAAATCATTTGCCAGTAATTTTATAATTTTTATCACTCAGAAAACCGTCTATTAAAATAAATAGAATCTAGTGATCTGAATAAATTAGAATTTTTTAGATTTAAGAATTACATAACTTGTTTAAACATCATCACTAAACTTCGCTATACTTTTTGCCAAGATTAAAAATACGAGCGTCAAATTATGCGTGTACTTGTAGTGATGGACCCAATCGAAACGGTAAATCTTAAGAAAGATTCCACGATGGCAATGTTATGGGCGGCAAGTCGTCGCGGGCATGAATTGGGTTATGCATTACAACACGATTTATATATTGATCAAGGTAAAGCATTTGGTCTGATTGCACCGCTTAAAGTCTTTGAAGATTATGATCATTATTATGAGTTGGGTGACAAGCGCAAAGAGTCATTGGCTGACTACGATGTGGTGTTGATGCGCAAAGACCCGCCATTTGACATGAATTTTGTCTATACCACTTATATTTTGGAACAAGCAGAACGTGAAGGCGCGTGGATTATTAACAAACCCCAATCCCTACGCGACTGCAATGAAAAATTATTTGCAACTCAATTCTCAGAACTTCAAGTGCCCACTTTAGTGACTTCACAACAAAGCCTGATTCGTGAATTTATTAAAGAACATGGCGATGTGATCGTAAAACCACTCGATGGAATGGGTGGAATGGGGATTTTCCGTTTATATCAAGATGGCGTAAATATCGGTTCAACTCTAGAAATGCTCACCGAAATGGGCACACGTCCAATCATGGCGCAACGTTATATTCCTGAAATCGTCGAAGGAGATAAGCGTATTTTGATGGTGAACGGTGAACCTGTACCGTATTGTTTGGCGCGTATTCCGCAAAATGGCGAAGTGCGTGGTAACTTGGCTGCGGGTGGTCTAGGTCAGGCGCGTCCACTCACTGAAAATGATAAAATGATCGCAGCAAAAGTGGGTCCTTTCCTGCGTGAAAAAGGCTTAGTTTTTGTCGGTCTTGATGTGATTGGTAATTATGTGACAGAGATTAATGTCACGAGCCCAACCTGTATCCGTGAGATTGATGCACAATTTGGGACGTCGATTGCAGACGATCTATTCAATGTCTTAGAAGCAGGTCGTTCAAATTAATCGAGCTGTTATATTTTGACCCAAATGCCCATTTGTTTTTTGCGAAAATTAACATGCGAATGGGCATTTAGATGTCGACAGAACCATGTTTTTGGCAAACAATTGAAAAAAGCTACGCTTTCTGTTGTAAACAGGTGAAATTCGCTTTTCGTGAATGAAGCTTTAGGATTAAAATAACTCCCGAAAACAATAGACGATAACCTTCTTTTTTGAGTTGAAGAATTAGACCGTGACCAATTCGCCACAGAACAAACCCAAACATGTCATGATGATGGCCGCTGGTACAGGTGGACATGTCTTTCCAGCACTTGCAGTTGCGAAACAACTTCAACAAGAAGGTTGCCAAGTCTCATGGTTAGCGACACCATCGGGTATGGAAAATCGCTTACTCAAAGATCAAAACATTCCAATCTATCAAATTGATATTCAAGGTGTACGCGGTAATGGTTTAGTCCGTAAACTCAGCGCACCTTTTAAAATATTAAAAGCGACCTTAAGCGCTATGCGCTACATGAAACAGTTGAAAGTTGATGCAGTTGCAGGCTTTGGTGGTTATGTCGCAGGGCCAGGTGGTTTAGCTGCACGTTTACTAGGTATTCCTGTATTAATTCATGAGCAAAATGCGATTGCAGGATTTACCAACACCCAATTGGCTCGTATTGCCAAAACCGTGTGTCAGGCATTTCCAAATACTTTCCCAAACAGTGATAAAGTCGTCACCACAGGTAATCCTGTACGTGCGGAAATTAGTTCGATTTTGAATCCTTCTTGGCGTTATCAGACCCGAGAGCAGGAGCATCAACCGATTAGCATCTTGATTGTGGGAGGGTCATTGGGGGCACAAGCGTTGAATGAACGCCTACCCGCAGCATTGAAAAAAATAAATGCGCCTCTCAATGTATTCCATCAATGTGGTCAGAACCAACAGGATGTCACGCTTGAGCGTTATCAAGATGCGCCAGCGACACTAAAAGTTGATGTTCAGCCATTCATTCATGATATGGCAAAGGCGTATAGTGAAGCAGATTTGATTATCTGTCGTGCGGGTGCGTTAACCGTCACAGAGGTTGCGACAGCAGGGGTTGCTGCTGTTTTTGTTCCACTACCGATCGCTGTAGATGATCACCAAACTGCAAATGCGAAGTTTTTAGCAAATGTTGGTGCGGCTAAGATTTGTCAGCAAGCAGAAATGACACCTGATGTGTTAGATAAACTGCTAAGTAGCTTGATCAATCGTCAGTTACTTTCTGAAATGGCAGTTAAAGCACGTCAACAAGCACAACCAAATGCTACACAGCATGTGGTTGATCTGATTAAAAAATTGTAATTCGAGTCCATCTATGTCACCTACAAATCCAAACCAAGCCAAAAAGCTAATCAAAGTGCCTGAAATGCGCCGTATTAAAAACATCCACTTTGTTGGTATTGGTGGTGCGGGGATGTGCGGTATCGCTGAGGTATTAGCCAACCAAGGTTATAAAATTTCAGGTTCAGACATTAAAGCCTCAAAAACCACAGCGCAACTCGAAGCGAATGGCGTTAAAGTCTTTATTGGACATAGCGCTGACAATATTAAAAATGCCAACGTTCTTGTTGTTTCAACAGCGATTGATCCTGAAAATCCAGAGATTAAGGCCGCTATTGAACAACGTACACCGATTGTACGTCGTGCTGAAATGCTTGGTGAGTTGATGCGTTATCGTCATGGTATTGCAGTCGCAGGTACACATGGTAAAACCACAACGACTAGCTTATTAACAACGATGTTGGCGGAAGAAAATCTTGACCCGACATACGTGATTGGTGGATTGCTGAATAGTACAGGGGTAAATGCGGCACTGGGTGAAAGCCGTTTTATCGTGGCAGAAGCGGATGAGTCAGATGCTTCATTCTTATATTTGCAGCCAATGGCCGCGATTGTGACCAACATCGATGCCGATCATATGGACACTTATGAAGGTAGTTTCGATAAATTAAAAGATACCTTTATTCAATTCCTACATAACTTGCCGTTCTATGGCTTGGCTGTGGTATGTGGTGATGATGCCAATATTCGCGAAATTTTACCGCGTGTTGGGCGTCCAGTACTGACCTATGGTTTTAATGAAGATAATGATGTACGTGCCGTTGACGTTGAACAAGATGGTATGCGCTCACATTTCACTGTATTGCGTAAAGATCGTGAGCCATTACGTGTCACGATTAACCAACCAGGTTTACACAATGTCCTAAATGCACTTGCGGCGATTGGTGTTGCGACAGATGAAGGTGTTTCTGATGGTGCGATTTGTCGTGCTTTAGAAGGCTTTAGCGGTGTTGGTCGTCGTTTCCAAGTTCAAGGTGAATTTGAGGTTGGTGAAGGCACTGTTAAACTCGTTGATGATTATGGGCATCATCCAAAAGAAGTTGAAGCAACGATTAAAGCAGCGCGTGCCAGTCATCCAGATCGCCGTTTAGTCATGATGTTCCAACCACATCGTTTTAGTCGTACTCGTGATTGCTTTGATGACTTCGTGGATGTTCTTTCGCAAGTTGATCAACTTTTATTGTTAGAAGTTTATCCAGCGGGTGAAAAGCCGATTGTGGGTGCAGACAGCCGTGCTCTTGCGCGTAGTATTCGTTTGCGCGGTCAGGTTGAGCCGATTTTAGTTGATCCTGTTGAAGGAAATTTACCAAACGTTTTGCAAAAAGTGTTACAAGCGAATGACCTGTTATTAACACAAGGTGCGGGTAACGTCGGTGCAATTTCGGTAGAATTGGCTCAGCATCGCTTGTATGCCCAATAGTTTTAGAAAATTCCTCCCAACCTTCTTTTAATAAAGGGCGGAGTTTCCCTCTTTCATAAAGATGGGGCGGGAAGATTTAGAGAATTTAGAAAAGTTTTAAGGATATAAACGTGTCAAATGCTGCAAAATTCGGCAAAGTTGCTGTGTTATTTGGTGGGAAGTCGGCTGAGCGTGCTGTGTCATTAGACAGTGGTCAAGCTGTATTAGAGGCTTTATTGCGTTCAGGTGTACAAGCAGAAGCATTTGATCCACAAGAAAAAAGCGTAACTGAGCTTGTTGCCTATGATCGTGCATTTATTGTATTGCACGGTCGTGGTGGTGAAGACGGACAAATTCAAGGTGTGCTTGAGTGGTTAAATATTCCATATACAGGAACGGGCGTTCAAGGCTCTGCGATTGGTATGGATAAAGTAAAAACTAAGCAAATTTGGCAAGGAAGTGATTTGCCAACAGCTCCATACCGCATTATTACAAAAGATTCTGATTTGAACTCAGTTATAGCAGATCTAGGTTTGCCTGTGATCATCAAGCCTGTACATGAAGGTTCGAGTGTCGGGATGAGTAAAGTTGAAAAAGCTGAAGATTTTGCTGCGGCAATCGAGAAAGCGACTCAACACGATGCAGTGGTCATGGCTGAAAAATGGATTACGGGTCGTGAATTTACGATTTCTTTCCTGAATGGTCAACCGTTGCCAGTTATTCGTTTGCAACCTCCAGCTGATGTCGCATTTTATGACTATGAAGCGAAATACCAACGCGATGATGTGCAATATGGTATTCCATGTGGTTTGAGTGAAACTGAAGAAAAGTCTTTGCAAGCGCTATGCTTACGTGCATTTCAAGCAGTAGGTGCAGAAGGTTGGGGACGTATTGATGCGATGCAAGATCAGCAAGGCAATTTCTGGTTGTTAGAGGTAAATACTGTACCTGGTATGACCAGCCACTCGCTTGTACCTAAAGCTGCACAAGCGGTCGGTTATAGTTTTGATGAGCTTTGCCTAGCAATTTTAGAGCAAACTTTAGCAAAGTCGGCTTAATTATTCATGGCTCAACTTCCTGCATCAATGCGTCGTAAAACACGACCTGCCATCAGCTCTATTCATGAGAAACCGCCTTCGCCTAAACAAAAAATGGTGAACGCGGGTGGTTGGCTGCTTCTTGTTGTTGCATTTGCCGTGCTTGCAGTTGGTCTTTATGGCTTATATAAAGTCATGACAGATGCAACTGTTGCACAATTGCAGGTGGTGGGTACTCAATCAGAAGTTGAGAACCAACAGTTGGTTCAACATCTCAATCCTATAATTAAAGATAATTATTTCACTTCAGATTTAGAATTAATTCGTGATCAGGCGTTACAAGTCTCATGGGTTGATCGGGTGGTAGTTTCACGAGCTTGGCCAAATGCAATTCGTGTGCGGGTGATGCCGCGACATGCGATTGCACGTTGGGGAACAGGGCGCTTGCTTAGTGATAATGGCGATGTCTTTAGCGAAGCTGTGCCAAAGGTACATCCAAACTTGCCGCTTTTGCATGGTCCAGTCAGCCAATCCAAAATGATGATGCGTCGCTATAATGAAATTAATCAGTTGTTTTATCCTGCAAATTTGCGGTTAAAAGAGCTTTATTTAACAGAGCGTATGACATGGTTCATGCAGTTTGATTCAGGTTTACGTATTATTGTTGACCAAGATCAAACCATGAATAAGTTACAACGCTTGAGCCAATTGGCACAAACGGATTTAAAACCTGTATGGTCAAAAATCTCGGCGATTGATTTACGTTACCGAAATGGCTTGGCCATTCAGTGGAAAAATGCAATGCCGCCAAAGATTGTCAATGGTCAATTAGTTGTAACGATTGATGACACAAACCTTGCGGGTGCAATTCAGGCAAAGCCATAATACGTGGCTTGAAAATAACAGGCAGTTTTGCCCGTATAAACAACAAAAGATATGGTATTGAAGTAATGAGTGAAGCTGTTCCCTCAGTTGTTGCGATTGATATTGGGACTCATAAAGTCTCAGTTTTGATTGGTAAGATCCATGCACCGGATAAAATCCAAGTGATTGGCATGGCAACTGCTCGCAACCGAGGTATGGTTAAAGGCAAGATTGTCAGCTTAGACAAGGTGATTGCTGCCATTAAAAATGCAGTATCCGAAGCAGAAGATATGGCGGAATGTCGTATTCATAGCGCGTGGGTGTCGATACCAAGTACTGAATTACAAAGTTTTTATGCTTCAGGTCGTACTCCTGTCGCAAATCATGATCATATTATTACGACAAATGAAGTAGTTAGAGCGTTAGAGTTGGCTAAAGCGAGCCATGTGACCCCTGATTATTATTTGGCAAGTGCTGTGCCTTTAGGCTTTGAGTTAGGTGACTCTGCTGAATGGGTACAAAATCCTGTGAATATGTCAGCACATAGCATGACAGGACACTATCAGCTGATGATGATGCCGATCAGCACTATGCAAAACCTTGATCGCGCGATGAAAGGTGCGAACATTGGTGTTGAGAAAATGGTGGTATCTTGTCTTGCAACAGCCGAGTCGAGCTTGCTGAAAGATGAAAAAGAATATGGTGTTTGTTTAGTTGATATTGGTGCAGGTATTACCAATATTGCGGTTTATTTGGATGGACGTTTGGCATTAGCACGTACTTTACCGCGTGGTGGTGAAAATGTGACACGTGATATTGCAGCAGTTTTACAGACTACAACTGAAGAAGCCGAACGCATCAAAATTTTACATGGTTGTGTCGATATCAGTGTGGTCAAACCAGACCATATGATTCAAGTTCAAGGTATTGATGGTACGCAAACCATCAGTCGTATTGAGCTTGCAGAAATTGTAATTGCACGTTATGAAGAAATCTTTACATCTATCCGTGAAGAGTTAGAACATAGTGGTGCAATACATGGTTTATATCATGGTGTTGTACTCACAGGTGATGCTTGTCAAATTGAAGGAATGGTGAATTTGGCACGTCGTATGCTTGGTGTATCTGCACACTTGGGTAATCCGCCTTTGCAAGTTTATGCTGAAGATCAGCACTTACCTGCATTGCGTCGTTCAATGTATGCGACAGCGGCAGGGTTGTTGATGTTTAGCCAAAGTGACTTACAAGATGCTGTTGAAGAACCTGAAGAAGCGAATGATCGGAGTTTTATGGATCGTGTCGCAAATGGTTGGAATGCACTCAATAGCAAGCTTAAGGCGATTTTCTAACTTGTAGGTATTTTGGGGAAAAATTGTTAGGAAGTTGTAATAGTAAGTCACTGGACTTGACAAGCTGAGTAATATTGAACAGCATCCTAGGCATCAGTAGTTTTAAAAATCAAGGCAGTAACGGGCTGAAGTAACTGCCATTTATATATTAGGAAATCTAAAGGTCATGGCCTCATTTGAATTTATAGAAGATGAACTAGACGATGGCAACGGTCAAGCCCGTTTCACAGTATTTGGCGTGGGTGGTGGTGGCGGTAACGCTGTTCAACACATGGTGCAGTCAGACATCAAAGGCGTAAAGTTTGTTTGTGCAAACACAGATAAGCAAGCCCTAGATAGCATGAATGCTCCATTCAAGATCCAGCTGGGTGAGCAAAGTACTCGTGGTTTAGGTGCAGGTGCAAATCCAGAGGTTGGTCAGATTGCTGCTGAAGAAAGCCGTGAAGTGATTCGTCAACATCTCGAAGGCACGGACATGGTTTTTGTCACCGCAGGTATGGGTGGTGGTACAGGTACAGGTGCAGCACCTGTAGTTGCCGAAGTAGCTAAGGAAATGGGTATTTTGACCGTTGGTGTTGTGACAACCCCTTTTAATTTTGAAGGTCGTCGTCGTCAAAAATCAGCTGAAAAAGGTATCGATGCACTTGAAGCACATGTAGATTCGTTGATTATTATCCCAAATCAACGCTTACTCAGCGTGTATGGTGACATCTCAATGAAAGATGCCTATAAAAAGGCAGATGATGTATTGTTAAATGCTGTTCGCAGTATTTTTGACTTAGTGGTAAATCGTGGTCACATTAACCTAGACTTTGCTGACTTAAAAACTGCGATGAGCACACGTGGTTATGCAATGATGGGTGCAGGTTTGGGACGTGGTGAAGACCGTGCTCGCCAAGCAGCTGAACAAGCAATCCGTAGCCCATTACTCGATAACGTGAATATTATTAACGCCAAAGGTGTATTGATCAATATTACTGGTGGTGATGATATTACGTTACGTGAAACAGAAATTATTACCGATGTGGTCAATCAAATTGTTGATTTGGACGAAGGTGAAATCTTCTACGGTACGGTATTTGATCCTGATGCACGTGATGAACTTCGTGTGACTGTAATTGCAACTGGTCTGACTCGTAATGCGAGTGAAGTTGAGGCGAAGAAGCGCGTTACGACAACACATCATGCCACTGCACATACAGCCCAACAATCAGTTGATGAAGATGATGTACCTGCAATTAGCAAGCGTACTAATGCTGAATCACCAGTAGCGAACGCACCAAGTTCAACCCCGCGTTCTTCGCCGATGAGCATTCAGGACTACCTGAAAAATCAACAGCGTAAATAACAAAATCATATGTTTAGCTAAAAGGGGACAGTAATTGTCCCCTTTTTTATTTTTTTAAAATGGCAAAATATGCTAAGTTATATCGGTTTTTGCAAATGAAGTTGGCGTGGCATGGTGAAACAACGTACTTTGAAACGTGTGGTGAAAGCGAGCGGTATTGGTCTGCACAGTGGTCAAAAGGTGCTGATTAATTTTGTTCCACACCATATTGATGGAGGTATTGTCTTTCGCCGTATTGATTTAAATCCGCCAGTTGATATTCCAGCAAATGCTTTACTTATCCAAGAAGCCTTTATGTGCTCCAATCTCGTTCGAGAAGACATTAAAGTCGGAACGATTGAGCATGTGATGAGTGCGATTGCAGGATTGGGGATTGATAACCTCATCGTTGAAGTGTCTGCATCCGAAGTGCCAATCATGGATGGTAGTGCTGGTCCATTTATCTATCTTCTTATGCAAGGTGAGCTCGCAGAGCAAAATGCACCGAAGAAATTTATCCGAATTTTAAAACCTGTAGAAGCGCTGCTTGAGGATAAGCGTGCTATTTTTACCCCTCATTCAGGTTTTCAACTTAATTTTACGATCGATTTTGATCATCCCGCCTTCGCAAAAGAATATCAATCTGTCAGTATCGACTTCTCTACAGAAACCTTTGTCTATGAAGTTAGCGAAGCCCGAACTTTTGGTTTCATGAAAGATTTGGATTATTTAAAAGCCAACAATCTTGCATTAGGTGCAAGTTTGGACAATGCGATTGGTGTTGATGATACAGGCGTAGTCAATGAAGAAGGGCTGCGCTTCGCCGATGAGTTTGTTCGCCATAAGATTTTAGACGCAGTAGGTGATTTATATCTATTAGGGCATCAAATTATTGCGAAATTTGATGGCTATAAGTCAGGACACGCTCTGAATAATCAGCTTCTTCGCAATGTTCAAAACGATCCAAGCAGCTATGAAATTGTAACATTTATTAACGAGAATGAATGTCCGATTCCTTATGTAAGTGTGACATAAGTCATTGTCTTATATTGTGTATGTTATATTATAACAATTAAAATTGTGATGTGGTTCTCATTATTTGATTGAGTGTTTCGATCGTCAATATCGGTACTTTACTTTTTATTGCTTGCCAAACGTAGTAAAGCTTGGCTAAGCTTAGGGTCGCTCACATATTCAGCGGCACTGCGTAATAGCTCCTTTGTCTCTGAAGAAAGTGCTTGAGGCGGGGGAGAGACTTGTTGAGAAACCACGGTCTTATTTCTTAAACGGACTTGGATTTTTCTTAAATCTCTGAGACCTTCAAGCTGAGCTAACTGCGCAACATAGTGACTTTGTAAATAACTGAGCTGACTAATCATTGCTTGATTTTCACCTGTTATGGTCAAAACGCCATGTTGATAACAAACAACCTGCCATTGTTCTGGTTGGGGCAATAATGGTTGAATAATTTTCGTAAGTTGTTTCCATTGTGTGACTTGCGTAGTCAGAAACGTTAAGTTTCCTGTTTTTATGTGTTGTCCTTTCTGTTGAAAGACGTTTGTAGGTTCAGACATTTTAACTTTCCACGAGGTTAGATGTTCATCTTAAGCGTTCACTTCAGCTGATTTCAAGGAAGAGATGATAAAGGAACTTTAGTAAGGACGGTTTCAAGAGGTTTTTTATGCATCATACGCGTCGTATTTTACTCGCATTTTCATTAGCTGCTTCTGCAGCATCGGTTGCCTTTGCAGATTATCAAAATATCACTCAAACTACGGGTGATGACCGTTTAGAAGAATTATCAAAAACACTTGCTCAAGGTTCTTATAATCATCCAGATGATATAGATCTACCAGCAGTTTCAAATGTATCTGTTCAGTTGCGTGAAAAGACGATTGAACTAAACAATGCAATGATTGAAAAGAAATATGGCCGTTCGGCAATTTCTACTCCAAAAGAAAAATCTACATCATCATTTTCATCAAATACGGGTTATTCTTGGTTAGTGAGCCATCCTTTGGAAGAAGGGCGTGTAAGTTCATCTTGGGGAACTCGTACTTTACTCGGTTCTACTCGTCACCATTCAGGTATTGATCTTTCAGCACCATCTGGAACTCCGATTTATGCAACCGGTCCTGGCGTTGTAACAAAATCTGGTTGGGGTTCAGGTTATGGTCAATACGTTGAAATTGATCATGGCAATGGATATATCACACGCTACGCTCATGCTTCGCGTTTAATCGTAAATGCTGGTGATCGAGTGAGTGCAGGTGAACACATTGCAAATGTAGGTTGTACTGGTCGTTGTACTGGTCCACATTTACATTTTGAAGTTGTGAAAGATGGTCAGCGTAAAAACCCATCAACATACTTAGCGATGTTGCCTTAAGTCATTTGTATAACATTTGTATATTAATTCTGAGAAAATCGCCATTATTGGCGATTTTTTATGTCTTTTGTTTTATTTAGGTCAATGACTATTTAGTGAGAAAATATTAAGGCATTTTGTATTCATTTGGGGCGATACCTTTATGAAGCCAAAACATGATAAAAATAGAACGTCAAAATAACTTAAGGGAAAAGGTGAATTGTATGGCGTTTTATGGCGACTCTGACGCGCAAGAAACCCAGGAATGGCAAGAAGCATTTGATTCAGTATTACAACACATGGGCACAGAACGTGCTGCTTTCTTACTAGAAAAACTATATCAACGTGCGATTGCAAAACATGTGCCGATCCAACGCTTAAATACACCTTATCTCAACACGATCTCAGTTGAAGAACAACCAGCAATGCCAGGCGATCAAGACATGGAGCGACGTATTCGTGCCTTGATTCGTTGGAATGCACTTGCAATGGTTTTACGTGCAAACAAAACAGGTGATGACTTAGGTGGTCACCTTGCAAGTTTCGCATCTTCTGCGACGTTATATGATGTTGGTTTTAACCATTTCTTCCGCGCTGCCTCTGATAATTTTGGTGGCGACATGATTTACTACCAAGGTCACTGTGCACCTGGTATTTATGCGCGTTCTTTCTTGGAAGGACGTTTGAATGAAGAGCAACTTAATAATTTCCGTCGTGAAGTGGGTGGTAATGGTCTCCCAAGTTACCCTCATCCATATTTGATGCCTGACTATTGGCAATTCCCTACCGTATCGATGGGTCTTGGTCCAATCATGTCAATTTATCAAGCTCATATTCAAAAGTACTTGATGAATCGTGGTTTGATCAAAGAAGAAAATCGTAAAGTCTGGGCATATCTTGGCGATGGTGAGATGGATGAGCCAGAAAGTACTGGTGCAATTTCACTTGCGGGGCGTGAAAAGCTTGATAACCTGATTTGGGTCGTGAATTGTAATTTACAGCGCCTCGATGGTCCTGTGCGTGGTAACGGTAAAATTATTCAAGAATTAGAATCTTTATTCCGTGGTGCAGGCTGGCGTGTCATTAAAGTAGTTTGGGGTCGTCATTGGGATCCACTACTTGCTCAAGATACTTCAGGCGCTTTAAAAGCGGTCATGGAAGAAACAGTTGATGGTGAGTACCAACGCTATCAAGTGAAAGGTGGTGCGTATACGCGTGAGAAATTCTTTGGCAAGTACCCAGAAGCTGCGGAATTGGTAAAAGATTTAAGCGATGAAGATATCGATAATCTGAACCGTGGTGGTCATGACCCGTACAAGGTTTTTGCTGCTTATGCAGAAGCAATGAAAGCCAAAGGTCAACCGACCGTTATTCTTGCGAAAACAGTTAAAGGTTACGGATTGTCTGAAGAAATTGAAGCGGTGAACAAAACGCACCAAATCAAAAAAATGCAGATCGACTCTTTGAAATATGTACGTGACCGTTTTAATCTGCCATTTACAGATGACAAGTTAGAAGAGCTTCCGTTCTATCGCCCAAGTGAAAACTCTCCAGAAATGAAGTACATGAAAGCACGTCGTGAAGCGTTAGGTGGTTACCTACCTGCACGTCGTAAGGAAAGTACTTCTTTGCCAATACCTGAACTGTCAGTTTTTGATGCCGTATTAAAAGGCAGCGGTGGAAAAGAGCAATCAACGACGATGTTGATGGTACGTTTGATCTCAGCTTTGTTAAAAGAAAAAGCTATCAAAGATCATGTTGTCCCAATCGTTCCAGATGAAGCTCGTACATTCGGCTTGGAAGGTATGTTCCGCCAACTCGGGATTTATGCCGCACACGGACAAAAATATACCCCTGAAGACAATGAACAGCTCATGAATTATCGTGAAGCGAAAGATGGTCATATGTTGCAAGAAGGGATTAACGAAGCTGGTGCGATGAGTGCTTGGGCTGCGTTAGGGACTAGTTATTCAACCAATAACTTACCAATGATTCCGATGTACATGTATTACTCAATGTTTGGTTTCCAACGTATTGGGGATATCGCATGGGCGGCAGGTGATGCACAAGCGCAAGGCTTCTTGTTAGGTGCAACTGCTGGACGTACCACCTTAAATGGTGAAGGTCTACAACACCAAGATGGTCATTCTCATATCTTGGCAGGTACGATTCCAAACTGTGTTTCTTATGATCCTTGTTTTGGTTATGAACTTGCGGTGATTGTGCATGATGGCTTGAAACGCATGTATCAAGATCAAGAGCGTGTGTTCTATTATTTAACAGTGATGAACGAAAACTACGAACATCCTGAAATGCCTGAAGGTGCAGAAGAAGGCATTAAGCGTGGTATGTATTTGTTGCAGAAAGATGAGCAAGCAACGGTTCAACTATTAGGCTCGGGTGTCATTTTACGTGAAGTGATCAAAGCAGCAAAAATACTTCGTGATGAATATCAGATTCATTCAAATGTCTGGAGTGTGACGAGTTTCAACGAGCTAGCACGTGATGGTATGGCATGTGACGAATATAATCGTTTACATCCTTTGACTGAGACAGCAAAAGAATCTTGGGTATCTCAACAATTACGTGACACTGACGGTATTGTAGTTTCAGCTACGGATCACATGCGCGTTTATAGTGAGCAAATCCGAGCATATTTACCAGACAATCGTCCATATGTCACTTTGGGGACAGATGGTTATGGTCGCTCAGATACTCGTGCTAATTTGCGTAGCTATTTCGGAGTTGATGCGGCACATATCGTGGTTGCGACTTTGAAAAAATTAGCCGACGAAGGTGAAGTGGAAAACCGTTTAGTAAAAGACGCAATCTCATCATTTGAGTTAGATACAGATCGTCCAGTTGCATGGGCACCACAGGCGCACCCACAAGTGCAAGCTGTGGCTGAATATCACGAAAACCAAACAGGTGAGGGGAACTAATCATGCAAATCCAAGCACCTGATATTGGCGTTGATAAAGCGTTAGTCGCCGAAATTTTGGTAAAAGTAGGTGATCGAGTCGCTGTAGAAGATAGCCTTCTAGTTCTAGAGTCTGATAAAGCGACAGTAGAAGTTCCAAGTACTGCTGCAGGGATCGTGAAAAGTATTTTGGTTAAACAAGGCGATGAAGTTACTGAAGGTGTTGCTTTAGTTGAACTGGAAGCAGAATCTCAAGCAACGGAAAGTCGTGTTGTCGAAACAGCTCAAGTTGAAACTCCGAAGGTAGAAACTCAATCTGAACAGATTGAAACCCCATCTGCACTTGTCGTTAACCAATCTGCGACTTCGACGCAAGTTGTGGATGTAAAAGTTCCAGATATTGGTGTTGAAAAAGCTTTGGTTGCCGAAGTTCTTGTAAAAGTTGGCGATGAAATTGAAGCTGAACAAAGTATTGTCGTTGTTGAGTCAGATAAGGCAACGGTCGAAGTTCCGAGTTCAGTTGCAGGCGTAGTTGAAGCGATTCAAATCAAAGAGGGCGACAGCATTAAGGAAGGAGTGGTATTGATTCAGGTCAAGACCGCAAGTGCTGTAGTACCATCTGAACCGCAAGCAGCTCCAGCTCAAACAGTAGCAACTACAGAAGCCTCAGCTGCAACTAATAGCTCAACAGGTAATGTTGAAATTGAAGTACCTGATCTAGGTGTAGAAAAAGCATTGGTTTCAGAAATTTTGGTCAATGTTGGTGATCGCGTTGAAGCTCAACAAAGCTTATGCGTGGTTGAGTCAGATAAGGCATCTGTTGAAGTTCCAAGCTCGGTTGCAGGGATTGTGAGAGCAATCCATGTTTCAGCCAATCAAGAAGTTCGTCAAGGCATGGCTTTGGCAACGATAGAGGTGAGTGGTCAGGCTGCTGCTCAAGTAGCACCAAAAACTCAACCAGCTGCAAAGCAACCAACAGCTACTGAAGCTGCACCAACAAAACCACAGGCGGTAGCGACAGCAGCAACGAGTGCGCCAGCGCAAGCTGAGAAGCTGACCAAAGAGCAAGAAGCTGACAATGCCAAAGTTTATGCGGGTCCAGCGGTACGTAAATTGGCGCGTGAACTCGGAGTAGTCCTTGGTCAAGTGAAAGCCTCTGGCGAACACGGTCGTGTGATGAAAGACGATGTTTTTGCTTATGTAAAAACGCGTTTAACTGCACCACAAGCTGCTCCTAGTACACAGGCTGCACCTGTCGCTTCAGGCTTGCCATCATTACCTGATTTCACTGCCTTCGGTGGTGGCGAAGTAAAAGCAATGACACGTTTGCAACAGGTCTCTGTTCCGCAATTGTCATTGAATAACTTCATACCACAAGTAACGCAGTTTGACTTGGCTGATATTACAGAGCTTGAAGCATGGCGTGGCGAACTGAAAGATGGGTTCAAAAAACAAGGAATTAGCTTAACTATTTTAGCGTTTATCGCGAAAGCGGTTGCTCACTTGTTAAAAGAAGAACCTTATTTCGCGGGTCATTTGGCAGATGATCAAAAGTCAGTGTTGTTGCGTAACGAAATTCATATGGGTATCGCAGTCGCTACACCTGATGGCTTAACAGTTCCTGTACTGCGTAATCCTGACCAAAAATCCATTAAGCAAATCGCGATGGAACTGGCTGAACTCAGTCAAAAAGCGCGTGATCGTAAGTTATCACCGAAAGATTTGCAAGGTGCCAACTTTACCATTACGAGCTTAGGAAGTATCGGAGGAACTGCATTTACGCCTTTAGTGAACTGGCCTCAAGTCGCAATTTTGGGTATCTCTCCAGCAACCATGCAACCTGTATGGAATGGTAAAGATTTTGATCCACGTTTAATGTTGCCATTATCGTTGTCATATGATCATCGAGTTATTAATGGGGCTGATGCGGCACGCTTTACCAATAAATTGACCAAGCTATTAAAAGATATTCGTAGTTTATTGCTCTAACGAATAATTGATTTAAGAATACCTCGCTCAGGCGGGGTTTTCTTTTTATTGAATATAGAAAAAAGCTACTTTATTTGCTATCAATTTGAAAATGAGCAATGAGGGAATCAAGCACTGAATTTGAGGTGGAGAAATGTTTGCGATTTATAGAGTCATGTTGCCATTATTGCTGGTAGTTTCTGTGCTTATGGGATTATGGGTGAGCTTTCTGCATTTTCCATCAGAGTGGGTGCTTTATATTGTGATGGGGATTGAATTATTAGTCGCAACCATTGTGATGGCGATGGAATATCAGGCACAAAATTTAAATACGAGCAGTGGCTGGGGTGGATTTAGTTTTGTTGGTATAAGTGTTTATTTAGCTCTGCTATTAGGTCTGGTTCGATTGTTAATGTGGAGTTACCAAAAATTTTGGACTTAAAGATTCAAAACAATAAAGTTCTTTGATAGAATTAAAACACTTCATTGGGGAGTAGCCGCTCTTTACGCAAAGTAAAGAGGTGATGATCAACATAATTGTTCAACAGAACATGGTCATCATAGCAAAGAACCAAGAACAGCTATTTAGCTGTGCTTTTGTTGGCAAGACCTTTGATTTATCACTCTGCATCAATCTAATTGATTTTGGCTAGCAGGAGGGGTAGATCATCGGTATATATTGCTAGCCAGAGCATTCAATTATGTATGAATTTCTCATCTCTACTTCGATCGTTGCCCTTGCTGAAATGGGTGATAAGACACAATTACTCGCTTTATTGTTAGCAGCACGTTTCCGAAAACCTGTTCCAATCCTCATCGCAATTTTATTAGCAACCACGATTAACCACGGTATTTCTGCTGTTTTTGGTCAATGGATTACGACTGTTCTCAGTCCTGAAATTTTGATTTGGATACTTGCACTTGGTTTTATCGGGATGGCGATCTGGATGTTGATCCCTGATGAACTTGGTGATGAAACAGAAAGCATCAATAAATGGCAGAGATTTGGAGTATTTGGTGCGACCTTTATTCTATTTTTCTTGGCCGAAATCGGTGATAAAACCCAAATTGCAACTGTTGCCTTAGCTGCACGATTTGACAGTGTATTTTGGGTCATGTGTGGTACTACTGTTGGAATGATGCTTGCAAATGCCCCAGCAGTATTTATTGGTAATAAGTTGGCTGATAAATTACCAATCTCTTTGATCCATAAAATTGGTGCAGCGATTTTCTTGGTGGTAGGTATTTCAACTTTAGTTCAACATTATTATTTTGCTTAATCTTATTCAAACATGCACCTGTTGTTGAGCAGGTGCATTTTTTATGTCGAGAGAAAATTAATAATTAAACTTCACTGTAAAATTAATTTGGCGTGGATTGCCTAAAGTAACCAAGTTCTCGTTGAGCGCACCAGCATAATAATCTTTATCAAACATATTGCGGATTGCCAGTTGAGCACCCCAGTGTTCGGCATCATAACCTGCCTCAGTATCAAACAAGGTATAGCTTGGAAGATAGACCGTTAAACCATTAACACTTTTTTTGCTTTCACCGCGAACGCCAGCGCCTACATACCAACCTAAATTTGAATTGGGTTCAAAACGATAGCGTGTAGATAAGCTATAACTGTGCTCTGGAACATTATCTATCGTCAATCCGATATTTTCAGCTTGAGTATCTTTACTTATTTCTGCATCAGGCGTGTAGGTATAAGCAGCAGTAATTTTGAGTTGATCAAATAAACGAGCTGCAAGCTCTGTTTCGATTCCACGTGTCAGCTGTTCGCCACGTTGTACTTTAAAACCTGTGTTGATTGGATCAGTCACGGAAACATTTTGGCGACGTAAATCAAACCAAGCGATACTGCCTTGAATGCGTTGATCTGGTCTTTGTAGTTTTAGACCTACTTCAATTTGTTTGCCTTTCTCGGGTTTAAAGGCATTGTCATGGAAATCTGTACCAATTACAGGTAAGAATGAAGTTGCATAACTCACATAAGGTGCAGCGATTTCATTGATGCTGTAAAGCAAAGAGGCATTACCTGTAAATGCATTCTCAGATTGGGTTGTTTCGGTATTTTTAACTAGATTTTGAGTGGTTGTTTCAGTCCAGTCATGTCGCCCTGCGAGATTCAAAACCAGCTGATCATTCAATTCGATTCGATCTCGAAGATATAAACCTGTATATCTGAGACGATTGATATTATGAACATTTTCAGTAAGTATTGTTTCTTGTCCATAAATAGGATCGTAAATATTTATTCCACCAATATCATATTTATTGTTTGTGTAGTCACTTTTTTCTTGCAAGGCATCTAAACCAACTGTTAGATAGTGTTTTACGCCATAAAGCATAAACTCTTTTTTTAATTGGTTGTCAATCGAGTAGCTAAGATTATCAGCAATTTGGTGTCGACTGTTTTTTGATCTGTTTATTGTTGTAAAGGTTTCGTCAACCCAAAATTTCTTCGTTTGTGCAAAAACAGCTTTACCATCCATTTCAGTTTTTTGCACTGCAAAATTCTGATTAAAGTTCCAGCCATTACCAAATTCATGTTTAAACGTATAACCTGTTCGATAAACATCAGCTTTATATTGTCCG
This sequence comes from Acinetobacter sp. P1(2025), assembly GCF_051390655.1. NCBI lineage: Bacteria > Pseudomonadati > Pseudomonadota > Gammaproteobacteria > Moraxellales > Moraxellaceae > Acinetobacter > Acinetobacter sp. P1(2025). The sequence goes on along the minus strand of NZ_JBPKBJ010000027.1, from coordinate 25,304 downwards.
AAATTAGGATCTCCGATATATAAACTTCGGTCTATAGCTCCGTTAGGATTATCTATTAAAGTACCTAAGACTGGTAAACCTTGTTGTCGTAGATATTCGCGATGTTGATAGCTGGCAATCACTGATAAATCGGTTTTTTCGCCTAAATCAAAATTATAAGAAGGTGAGATATAGTAGTTTTTAAAATAAACAAAGTCAGTCGGATCATTTTGATCAGAGATGCGACCATTTAAGCGAAAAGCACCTTTCTCACTTTCATTCGGACTGTAGTTGATATCGAATGTTGCTTGCTTGAGTTGATGAGAGCCGTAGGTGAGAGCGCTGCGGTAAAAGCTCTCGGCTTGTGGGCGTTTGGTGACCATGTTCACCATGCCACCAGGTTGAACTAAACCAAAGTTAACTGATGCAGGTCCTTTTAAAATATGAACTTGATCCATACCTGAAATTTCAGTAGCCACAAAGGTACTTTGACCTTGACGTAACCCATCAATAAAGACCTGATCAGACGAAGTTTGCCCACGAATAATAAAATCATCCCAACCCCGTCTTCCGAGTTGCCCTGAGACGACCCCTGCAACACCATTTAGGGCTTCAGCCAAAGTTTGAGCTTGTTTTTGTTGTAATTGTTCTTGGGTAATCACCGTAACAGACTGTGCTGTTTTAAATAATGGCGCATTTGATTTCAAAGTGGATGTTGCTTGTGTCGCCACATAATCATTGTTTTTATCTTGTTGAGCTTTGATGGAAATTGTTGGAAGGATATTGCTTTGATCTTCAGTTGCATAAGCAGCGCTTGTTATATGGCTCAAAATAAAGGTTGCAAGTAAAGTGGGGCGCGTAAAGAGCATAGAAATTTCCAAGAAAGGGTAAATCAATAAAGATGCTAATGAGAATTATTATATTTTAAAGCTTGGGCGTGCTAAATCCAATAAATATATCGAAAAATAATTTTTTAAAAATTACGATAAATATCCAACATTCGATTGAAACATGAAGTCAATCCCATTATTTTATTATGGAATTAAAATAATTCATATTTAAAGAATTTTTATGGGGTTGCTATGAGCTTTGAAAGGACAACATCACAGATATTATTCGATAATGGTAAGCATAAATGTATTAGTTTTACCAGTTTGGTAAAAGGTGAGGGAATTCAAGCCAACCAGTTTTTAATTATTGATCATGATCGTGCAGCCGTCTTAGATCCAGGTGGTGATTTGACTTATGTCCCACTCACAATGGAACTTAATCGCTATACCAAATTGAAGAATCTAGATTATGTGATGGCTTCGCATCAAGATCCTGACATTATCACTTCGATGCCACGTTGGTTGGTCTATACCGATGCTAAAGTCGTTGCATCTAAGCTATGGGCACGTTTCTTACCCCACCTCAATTCTGCTTTTATGAGTGATCGAATGAAAGGCAATTGGGAAGAGCGTTTGATTGAACTCCCTGATACAGGTCAAGTTATTCCTTTGGGAGAGTCGGCGATTATTGCAGTTCCTGCGCATTTCTTACATTCCGTCGGGAATTTTCAGTTTTATGACCCAACTGCAAAGATTCTTTTCTCAGGTGATATGGGCGCATCAATTGTTGAAGATGCTAGTTTGCCGATTGTCGACTTTGAAGCGCATATTAAAAAAATGAAAGGCTTTCACCAACGCTATATGTGTTCCAACAAAGTGATACGTTTATGGGTCAATATGGTTCGTCAAATGGATATTGATATGATCGTTCCACAGCATGGTACGGCATTTGTCGGTAAAGAAATGATCAATCAATTTCTTGATTGGATTGAAACACTTGAATGCGGTGTTGATCTGATGAACGAATACGTATTTAGCTGCCCAACAACCTAATTTGGATGCAGGTGATTTAGCAAAATCGACGCATGATTGCATAAAAAATTTATAGGCAATATTGTTTTTCAGAATGACTTTTTTTAGGATTCTCGTTGCAAAGGAATTGGTTTTGATAACGAGAATTTTAAAAAAATGTTGTCTCAAATTGCAACGCCAGATGCATGTATGACTTGTGGTGCATGCTGCGCGAATTATCGAGTTTCATTTTATTGGGCTGAAGCTGAATATATCCCTGACACTATGGTTGAGCCACTCACGGCTATTTATTCTTGTATGAAGGGAACCAACCAATCACAGCCTAAATGCATAGCTCTTGAAGGTGAGGTTGGAACGCGTGTGAGTTGTTCGATATATCATGCACGAAGCACAACTTGTAAAGAAGTGAAAATTGCGGATGAACAATGCAATAAAGCACGGCTGAAATACAATCTGATCCCGTTGATAGATATTGAACAACAAGACTCAGAAAATAATGAAGATTATGATCAAGTCTGTTGATTGCGATAGCTTAAATTGAGTTTTTGAAGCAGTTGATATATCGATCAACTGCTTTTCTCAAATAATTTTCATCATAGAAAATGAAAATCACCCTGAAATTTGTTTATAATAGCTCACGGAATTTACCAGTGAGATTGTTATGCTGACCATCGTTCAAGAAGCGTTAACCTTCGATGATGTCTTATTACTTCCTGCCTACTCAACTGTTCTCCCAAAAGATGTCTCCTTAAAGACACGTTTAACTCGCGGAATTCAACTTAATATCCCTCTTGTTTCTGCTGCAATGGATACCGTGACTGAATCACGTATGGCGATTGCGATGGCGCAAAATGGCGGTATCGGTATTTTGCATAAAAACATGGATATCGCCGCACAAGCTGCGGAAGTACGCCGTGTAAAAAAATTCGAAGCTGGAATGGTGAAAGACCCAATCACAGTAACTCCTGAAACGACAGTTCGTGAACTTATTGCAATTACTCAAGCCAATAATATTAGCGGTGTACCTGTTGTAAAAGATGGCAAAGTTGTGGGTATCGTCACAGGTCGTGATACTCGTTTTGAAACCAATCTTGAACAACCAGTGAGCAACATTATGACGGGTCAAGACCGTCTAGTGACTGTTCGTGAAGGTGAGTCGAAAGAAAATATTCAAGCTTTGCTGCAAAAGCACCGTATTGAAAAAGTCTTAGTTGTTGGTGAAAACAATGAACTCAAAGGCTTAATTACGGTGACTGACTTCCGTAAAGCGGAAAGCTATCCAAACAGTTGTAAAGATGACCTTGGTCGTTTACGCGTTGGTGCAGCAGTTGGTACAGGTGCTGAAACACCTAGCCGTGTTGAAGCCTTAGTTGATGCGGGTGTTGATGCGATCGTCGTTGATACTGCACATGGTCACTCAGCTGGTGTGATTGAGCGTGTACGTTGGGTTAAAGCAAACTATCCACAAGTTCAAGTGATTGGTGGAAATATTGCAACGGGTGATGCTGCATTGGCGTTACTTGATGCGGGTGCTGATGCTGTTAAAGTTGGTATTGGTCCTGGTTCGATCTGTACAACACGTATTGTTGCAGGTATTGGTATGCCGCAGATCTCTGCAATTGACAGTGTTGCAAGTGCATTGAAAGACCAAATTCCGTTAATTGCGGATGGTGGTATTCGTTTCTCTGGCGATATGGCAAAAGCAATTGGTGCAGGCGCAAGCACAATTATGGTGGGTTCACTACTTGCAGGTACTGAAGAAGCACCTGGTGAAGTTGAATTCTTCCAAGGTCGTTACTACAAAGCTTATCGCGGTATGGGTTCATTGGGTGCAATGGCTGGAGCAACTGGCTCTGCTGACCGTTATTTCCAAGACTCTAAAGCGGGTGCTGAAAAATTAGTACCAGAAGGTATTGAAGGTCGTGTTCCTTATAAAGGTCCTATGGGTAACATCGTACACCAAATGATGGGCGGTTTACGTTCTTCTATGGGTTATACAGGTTCATCTATAATTGAAGATCTTCGCCAAAATGCAAAATTTGTGAAAATTACTTCAGCAGGTATGTCTGAATCACATGTGCATGACGTTACGATTACAAAAGAAGCGCCGAACTATCGTGTTGGTTGATTTTTCGTAATTTTACCGATAGAAAAACCGTCAGTTCGCTGACGGTTTTTTCGTTTTGGTGTAAAGTGAAACGGGTAAAAAAGCTATGACCAAAGGTCATATAAAAGATAAGAAAGTGAGTAGAAGATGAGCTATTTTGGAACTGATGGAATTCGTGGCAAGTTTGGACAAATGCCCATTACTCCTGAGTTTGCATTAAAATTAGGTTTTGCTGCGGGCAAGGTGTTGAAACGAAACAGTCCCAAAAATAAACCGATTGTTGTTTTGGGGAAAGATACACGATTATCGGGCTATATTTTGGAAGCTGCTTTGCAAGCAGGTTTGAATGCAGCAGGAGTGTATGTTCACTTACTAGGTCCACTGCCGACACCTGCGATTGCGCATTTAACACGTGCCCTCCATGCCCATGCGGGTATTGTGATTTCTGCTTCACATAATCCTTATTTTGATAATGGAATTAAATTCTTTTCAAGTGAGGGCAAAAAGCTACCAGATTCTTTGCAAGAAGAAATCAATCAAGAATTAGAAAAAGATTTGATCATTGAAGATACGGCTAATTTAGGTAAAAGCGTTCGTGTCAAAGATGCCAATGGTCGTTATATCGAGTTCTGTAAATCAACTTTCCCATATCATTTCGACTTACGAAATCTAAAAATTGTTGTCGATTGTGCAAATGGTGCAGCCTACAGCGTTGTACCTTCTGTATTCCGTGAGTTGGGTGCGAAGGTGATTCCATTATTTAATGAGCCAGATGGTTTAAACATCAATGAAAACTGTGGCTCAACGCATCCTGAACTATTGCAGAAAGCCGTTGTAGAGCAACAAGCAGATCTAGGTATTGCTTTTGATGGTGATGCAGATCGTGTCGTGATGGTTGATAAACACGGTCAATTGGTTGATGGTGACCATATCCTGTATATTCTGGCGACTCAAGCAAGTCATAAACCTGCGGGTATTGTGGGTACAGTGATGAGTAATATGGCACTTGAGTTGGCTTTAGCAAAAGCAAATGTCAATTTTGTACGAGCTAAAGTCGGTGACCGTTATGTATTACAGGCACTTGAAGAAAATAATTGGGTGATTGGTGGTGAGCCATCTGGTCATATCTTGACCCTTGATAAGAGTACGACAGGCGATGCCATTATTGCTGCATTGCAAGTGCTCACTGTCATGGTAGAGCAAAGTAAAGCTTTGCATGAATTGGTTGAAGATTTTGTTTTATTCCCTCAAGTGTTGGTGAATGTTCGTTTGCAGCAAATGCTCGACCCATATTCTATCCCAGCCTTAGTCGCTGAATTTGATAAAGCCGAAAAACAACTTGAAGGTCGTGGACGTATTTTGATTCGTAAATCAGGTACTGAGCCTGTGATTCGTGTCATGGTGGAAGGCGATCAATTGGAAGAAGTTGAAGCCTTGGCAAATCACTTAGCAGAAGCGGTCCGAGCTCAAGCACAAGCTGCTTAAAAGGTGACAAGAATGAACGATGTTATTAAAGATTTGAGTGAACTACGTTTAAGCTATGAGCAAGGTGAGTTGCATGAGTCTCAAATCAGTCATGATCCTCATCTTCAATTTTTAAACTGGTTTAATCATGCCTTAGCTGCAAATTTGCATGAACCGTACGCAATGTCGTTGGCAACAGCTAATCGACTAGGTCGACCACATGTTCGTACGGTTTTACTCCGTGGAGCGACTGAAAACGGATACGATTTCTACACCAATTACGATAGTCAAAAAGGTTTGGATCTCGCGGAAAATCCATACGCTGAGTTATTGTTTTATTGGCCGAGTTTGGAACGACAAGTGCGGATTAGTGGAAAGGTGACTAAGATTTCTGAACAGGAATCAACCGACTATTACCATAAACGCCCACGTGACAGTCAGATTGCAGCACATATCAGTACACCTCAAAGTGGTGTGATTGCTGATCGTGAAGCATTACAGTCTCGTTTTGAGGACTTGCAGCAGCAAGTGGGCGATCAAGAAGAGCTTGCTAAACCTGTATTTTGGGGCGGTTATCGTTTAGAAGCAGATTATTATGAGTTTTGGCAAGGTCGACCAAATCGTTTACATGATCGTTTGAGTTATGAAAGAACTGATCAGGTTTGGGTAGTCCAACGTTTGATGCCATAAATGACAAAAATTCAAATTTTAGAAAGACCATTACTCACACGCCCTGAACAGTTTCAGGGCGTGCCAACGTTTATTGCTGAGATTTTGGCACGACGTGGTGTTGCCTCAGAGCAAGAACTAGAACTGAAGCTTAAACATCTGCTTGCACCTAATCTAAAAGATTTGGATCGAGCTGTAGAAATCATTGATCAAGCAATTGATCGTCAATTACAAATCGTGATTGTGGGAGATTATGATGCTGATGGTGCAACCAGTACGGCTTTGATGGTTCTCGTACTTCGAGAAATGGGAGCAAGAGTTGAGTATCTTGTTCCTGATCGATTTAAATATGGTTATGGTTTAACACCTAAGATTGCAGAGTTAGCAGCCCAGACTTATCGCCCAGATTTATTGATTACCGTTGATAATGGAATTTCAAGCCATGCAGGTGTTGAGGTCGCTCAAGCACTTGGGATGCAGGTGATCATTACAGATCATCACCTGACCACTAAGCCAACACCTAGTGCGGAAGCTGTGGTTAATCCTAATCAGTTGGATTGTGACTTTTCGAGTAAGTCACTGGCGGGGGTTGGCGTTGCTTTCTATGTCTTAGCAAAATTGGCAAGTCACCGTAGTCAGCAAAATAAAAGTACTAGCAAAGTGTCTCAATACTTGGATTTGGTTGCTTTAGGTACTTATGCGGATGTTGCAGGTTTGGATTATAACAATCGTATTTTGATTGATGCAGGTCTAAAACGTGTTCAGCAAAACCAATGTCGGGCAGGTATTCTCGCGCTACTTGACGTCGCAGGTCGAGATGCTTCAACTTTGCGAGCACAAGATTTGGGTTTCGTCTTAGGACCGAGAATCAATGCTGCTGGTCGTATGGAAAGTATGCGAATAGGTATCGAATGCTTACTCGCGGAGGATATGGCAACAGCTTATCCACTGGCACAGCAACTCAATCAGTTAAATGTTGAGCGACGCCAAGTTGAAACTGAAATGAAGCAACAAGCATTAATTGCTTTGCAAAACGTTCAACTTGAAACAGATCAAATTCCGCCCGCTATCGTGATGTATGACGAACAGTGGCATCAAGGTGTAATTGGGATTGTCGCTGGACGTTTAAAGGAGCAGTTTCATCGTCCGAGTTTAGTTTTTGCCCCCGATGAAGATGGTATTCATATAAAGGGATCTGCACGTTCTATTGATGGGATTCATATCCGCGATATGATTGAACATGTCGCAGAGCAATATCCGCATCTTGTGACTCATTTTGGTGGGCATGCAGCGGCAGCGGGTTTGACGCTCAAAAAAGCACATTTTAATGAGTTCAAACAGCTATTTATTCAGACAATTGCTGAAATGGATGCTGAATTGTTTCATGCAACGATTTGGACAGATGGTGAATTGCCTGAGAACGCTTTAGATCTATCTACAGTGGATTGGATTGAACAAATGGGCCCATGGGGACAAAAATTTCCATTTCCACAATTTCAAGGAACATTCAAAGTCATTGATTATCGCTGGTTGAAAGATCAGCATCTCAAGTTAAAACTTTCACTTGGTACACAGTCGATTGATGCAATTGCATTTAATGCGGTTGACCGTTTTGAGTTTAATCCAATGCAGGGTTTTGTTGATTTGGTCTATACCTTGGAGCGTAATGTTTTTAATGGAAATGTCAGTCTACAATTACAGGTTGTGCATTTAAAACAATAAAAAACCGCTCAAATTTGAGCGGTTTTTAGAAAGATTAGTAGCGGAATGTGCCGTTAATTCCATACGAGTTGGCGCCGTCGATCCCTGTATAACCAACACCCACAGCAAATGTTGGAGTAAAGAATTTTTGCGCACGAATGCTGAAAATGGTATCTGCATCTTCAGCGGTTGAATCTGCGAATGCAATTCCGACACTGAGTGTTGGGTCTAGATAGAGATCAGCAGCTAAACGATATGTTGTCTCATCACCTATATAGCTCTGAGCTTCAAAATTGGTGTAATAACCTGCAATAGGTGAAACATACTTAGCACGAAGTGTAATCGCGGTGTCTTCATCTTCTTCGCCTGTGATAGCGACTGCATTTGAATAAGTTGTGATAAAGCCATATTGAGCAGCTTGAATAGGATCAAAACTTTTCGATAAATCTGCGACACCTACGGCAAGTAGCATCCCATGTGTTGGAAGAAAGCCTAATTCAGCCGAATAACCATTGCCATCATCACTCGCAAATTTGTAAGACTCATTATAGCTCTTTGCAATCGCTTCTATGTCGGTTCTATGCAGACTTCCTGAGATATAGAATTGCGTGTTGGGAATATAAAATTCACCATTAAGACCGATAGAGTTGAACTCTTGTTTGAAATCTACGTTTATTTGCGGTATTCCGCCAAAATTCACAAAAGAATAAATACCTGATTCTTCTGCATAGGTATAACCTAAGCCAATGTTTGATGTTTTATCTAAGAATGCCGCTTCCGCTAGAGGAGCATTACGTGTTTGAACTGGGTTAAAATAATATTTACCGTTTACACTTGCGGTGTTAACGCGATGGCTATCCATTTCGCTGTCTTTAATATATGTATATTCATAAGCACCCATGAGCTGAGTTTGGTATGCATTTGCATTTACACCGATGCAAGATGTTAATAGTGCAGTAATAAGACTTAATTTTTTCATAAAAACCTGACCCCTTGTTAAAATAATACGTGCTATTAATAAGTTATTGCGCGATGTAGTGTAGTGATATTTGAAAACACGTCAATAATGCTTAAATGAACAGTAAAATTTTATTGATATTTTTTTCGACCCATTGGTTTGAGACTTAATTCTTTTTCTATGTACTTTTATTTAAGAAATTAAAAAAAGCCCTGATCTTAAAGAGCAGGGCTTTTGTCTTTTCGTATGAAGTGATGTTTAGTCACTTTCTTATTTAGAAGCGGTATGCACCACGGATACCATAGGTATTGTAGTCATCACCAAAACCAACACGACCTTCTAAACTTACTTGTTGATTTAGGAATTTCTTCGCAGAAATACCCCATTCATCACGTTTTGTGAGGTCATTGTTGTAATAATCTGCACCTACACTTAAGGTTTTGTCGAGATAGAAGTCACCTTTAACACCGTACTCATCTAAATCACCAAATGCACCATAAGCTTCTAGGTTAACGTCATTCGCTCCAACCTGAGTGACGTATTTAGCACGAACTGTTGGGTCAGCGCCATCTTTACCATCTTTCTCATCGTATCCTTTAACACCAAGTGCAAGTAATAAACCTGGTGCTGGTAAATAACCTACCTCAGCACTATAAGTTGTTACTTTTTGATCGATTGGCAGGTTGTCTACTTCAAGTTCGTCACGACCTAAATTACCGCTTAAGTAAAAGTCACTGTTCGGAACGAAGTATTCAACACCAACACCGTATTGCGAGTTCTTCACACCGTCATTGTCGGCATAATTCACTTTTGCATTTACATTACTAGAGCGGTTCAAGAACGCTGCTTCAGCAAGGGGTGCATTACGTGTTTGGACTGGATTAAAGTAATAAGTCCCATCTACACCAAAACTATGTGTACTATCGAACTGATCCCAATCTGTATAAGTATATGAACCACCGACTTCAGCTTGATACGCATGTGCAGTACCTGTTACTGCCAAAGCAGATAAAAGTGCTGATGCAATTGCTAATTTTTTCATGGCTACTCCCCTTTGAGATAATGAACCAATTGAATGTTAATTACATGTTTTGTTACAACTCTCAGTCTAGTTAAAAACTTTAGCGGGTCAATCAAAGGAAAGTAATCAAACTGTACGAATGTAATTTTTGTGTAAAATTTAAAATATAAGATATTGATTTATATTTAATATTTAATAATGTTTTGATTTATTAAAACTTAGGAGAGATTGTGTGTTTAGGTAATTTTCGTGTATTTAAGCGACAATCTTGTCGCTAGATGTTTCAAAGTACGATGATTCTGTTTCAATATTTCTGATAAATAAGTAGTAAATCTATAAGAAAAACACTTTAAACGGTTATGGCTGTGTCGCATAAAGCACTTATGTTAAAATATTAGGTTAGGTGAAAATTTGTGAGAACAGACGCGTGGAAATCAATCCGTATTTAATCCAATTGAAAGATTTATCTGATCGTAGCCAAACACTACGGGGGTATCTTTGACTACGATCTAAAAGCAGAGCGTTTAGAAGAAGTTTTAAGAGAATTAGAAGACCCCGCGATTTGGAATGACCAAAGTCGTGCGCAAGCAATTGCAAAAGAAAAGGGCAGTTTAGAAAATACTTTAGGTGTATTTGATCGTCTTGCAGAACAGCTAGATGATGCAAAAGCAATGCTTGATCTGGCTGTTGAAGCTGATGATGAAAGCTTACTTGAAGATGTGCAAGCAGAATTAGATAGCGCTGAACAAGCTCTTGGGAACCTCGAATTCCGTCGTATGTTTAGTAATCCGATGGATCCAAACCCATGCTTCCTTGAAATCCAATCTGGTTCGGGCGGTACGGAGGCACAAGACTGGGCATCGATGTTATTACGTATGTATATGCGTTGGATCGAGCGTCATGGTTTCAAAGCAGAACTGATGGAAGTTTCTGATGGTGACGTGGCGGGTATTAAATCAGCGACGATTCGAGTTGATGGTGAATTTGCTTATGGGTGGTTACGTACCGAAAGTGGTGTACACCGTTTAGTTCGTAAATCTCCATTCGATAGTAATAATAACCGTCACACTTCATTCTCTGCCGTATTCGTTTCACCAGAGATTGATGACAATATCGAAATTGATATCAATCCATCAGATGTCCGTACGGATACCTATCGTGCATCAGGCGCGGGTGGTCAGCATATTAACAAAACTGACTCAGCTGTTCGTCTGACTCACGCGCCAACAGGTATTGTAGTTGCATGTCAGAACCAACGCTCACAACATGCCAACCGTGACCATGCGTGGAAACAACTACGTGCCAAACTCTATGAATTAGAAATGAGTAAGCGCAACGAAGCAGCTCAGGCGCTAGAAGATTCTAAATCGGATATTGGCTGGGGAAGTCAGATTCGCTCTTATGTACTTGATGATTCACGTATTAAAGACTTGCGTACAGGTGTCGAAAACTCCAATACAAAAGCTGTGCTTGATGGGGATTTAGACAAGTTTATTGAAGCGAGTTTAAAACAAGGTCTGTAAGTTTTATCCAATAAAAACGGCAATCTCGTTCAGCTCTCAACCCTTGATCGAAAAAATATGATATTAATATCGAAAAAAATAGATATTAATATTTATAAAATTCGATATACTGGGTTGAGATGCTGAACAAAGCTTTGCCTGTTGAGAAACGTGGTGAGTCTATGGATATTGATGTTATAAGCAAAGCCTTAGCCAATCCGTTGCGTCGACAGATTTTGCAATGGCTAAAAGAGCCTGAGCAATTTTTACCTGTACAAGAATGTGGTGGCAGTTTCGAACGCGGCGTATGTGCAGGACACATCGAACGTTTAGGAAAGGTTGCTCAATCAACCATGTCAAATCATCTGTCTGTATTACAGCAAGCAGGTTTGATTAAGGTTGAGAAATATGGGCAATGGTCATATTTTACGCGTAATGAAGCTTTGATTCAGCAATACATCGAACATTTAAAACAAACACTTTAAAGTAACAAGTGTAAGTTGAGGCGATTATGGCTGAGTTAAATTCTGCATTGCAAGTCGGTGACTTTACAATCAAGAACCGTTTGGTTTTAGCACCGTTAACAAGAGCACGTAGCGGTGAACAACGTATCCCAAATGATCTGATGGTTGAGTATTACCAACAACGTGCTAATGCAGGTCTGATTATTACTGAAGCGACTGTGATTAGCCCGAAAGCGGTAGGATATGCCAATACCCCAGGTTTATGGTCACAAGAACAAGCGCAAGCTTGGAACAAAATTGTAAAAGCCGTGCATGCGCAAGGTTCAAAAATTGTTGTTCAGTTATGGCATGTAGGACGTATTTCACATCCAGACTTATTAGATGGTGATACACCTGTCGCACCAAGTGCAATCCAGCCAGCAGGGGAAGTGAGTTTACTTCGTCCGAAACGCCCGTTTGTGACACCTAGAGCTTTATCGCACGAAGAAATTCAAGAAATTGTAGTTGAGTATAAACACGCTGCTGAACTTGCAAAGGCTGCAGGTTTTGATGGTGTTGAGCTGCATGCTGCCAATGGATATCTAATCGATCAATTCTTGCAAAGTAAAACCAATACTCGCGAAGATGAATACGGTGGTTCAATTGAAAACCGTGCACGTTTGTTGTTGCAAGTCGTTGATGCATTTATTGAAGTATGGGGTGCAGGTCGTGTCGGTGTACATTTAGCGCCACGTGCTGATTCTCATGATATGGGTGATGATAATCCATTAGCAACTTTTGGTTATGTCGTTGAGCAATTGGATCAGCGTAATGTTGCGTTTATCTTTACTCGCGAGTATGAAGCTGAAGATAGTTTACAACCAAAGTTGCGTCCTAAATTCAAAGGTGCTTGGATTGCCAACGAAAAATTAACGCCAGATTCAGCCAAGCGTATTTTAGCGACTGAACAAGCGGATGCAGTTGCATTTGGTTTAGCATATATCGCAAATCCTGATTTATTCGAGCGTTTGGAAAATGATCTACCGCTTAATCAGGTTCAATTCGATACCTTGTATGGTCCGAGTGCCGAAGGTTATACGGATTATCCTGTTTTTGAACAACTCGAAGCTTAAGTTGTTTTTAGAATTACTCATGTCATTTACCAAAATGGCATGAGTTTTTTTTTGAAATTCCGCATAATGTGCTGAAATCAAATCGAAATATATGGTCTAGGATGGCGCAGGAAATCGCAGCACAACAAACACCATTTTGGTATAACATTTTATTGGCTTGTCTCAAGCCTTTATACCGCTGGAAAATAAAACAACGTGCTGAAAGCGAAGAGCTCTTTCAACAAGAATGCCTTGAGCGTTTTGGACCATTTCAAACGCCAAAAAACCTGCATACGATCTGGTTCCATGTGGTTTCTGTAGGTGAAACCAATGCTGCACAACCTCTTATCGAGCATTATTTAAAATTAGGTCATCCTGTCTTAGTGACCAATACCACAAAAACAGGGCAAGCCCGTGCCAAATCACTTTTTCTTAAAGCACCCTACTTAGCGTTATTTCAAGCTGTATATTTGCCTGTTGATCAAAAACCATTACTCAAGCAATTTTTTGATTTGTATCAGCCGAAGCTACTCGCTTTAGTTGAAACTGAGATTTGGCCAAATTTAATTGCCCAAGCCAAACAGCAACAGATTCCATGTATTTTGCTTAATGCACGTCTTTCAGAAAAATCCGCCAAGGGCTATGCCAAGGTGAGTCGACTTACCCAAGTTATGTTGCAACAATTAACGTGGATGTTGGCGCAAGATCAAGCGACACAGCAACGCTATGTGGATTTAGGCTTAGAGAAAGCCAAAAGTCAGGTTGTTGGAAATATTAAATTTGATATTAGTGCTCCGACTTCCTTTATTGAGCAAGCTGAACAGTTAAAACAAGAATGGCAGTTAGAGAAACGCCAAATTATTACTTTAGCCAGCACACATGCACCTGAAGAAGAACAGTTACTTAAGCAATTACAGCCACATTTAAATTCAAACTCTCATTTGTTATGTATCGTTGTACCACGTCATCCAGAGCGTTTTGATGAGGTACATAAGATCTGCCAAAACCTGAATTTAAATACGCAGCGGCGTAGTCTCAAACAAGAGATTACAGTGGATACGCAGGTATATCTTGCAGATAGTATGGGTGAGATGTGGTTATGGTATGCATTAAGTCAGGCATGTTTTGTCGGTGGTTCACTCAATGAACCAGGCGGTGGGCACAATATCTTAGAACCAATGGTTTTAGATGTGCCCACTGTGATTGGTCCTCGCTATTTTAATTTTCAAACGATTGTCGATGAGTTTGTGACGGAACAAGGGATCTTTGTTGCTGAAAATGCTGAACTAGTTATACAAAATCTGATGAGTTGCCTAAATCATCCAGAGCAAAGCCAGCGATTGATTCATCAAGCTGAATTGGTGTTACAACGCAATAAAGGCTCATTGCAAAAACATATTCAATTAATTGACCATTATTTAGCGCAACGAACTGCTTCATGAATATCGTTTTACTGAACGCTAACCAAGATTGCTCAAGGGATATTTGGTCAATCGAGGATCAACGTCAAATCAAGCACTTGAATCAACACCTTCAATTAACGGCTGGAGATACTTTAAAGGTAGGCGTTCGTGATGGTCAGCGTTATCTCACTGAGGTGCAGAGTATTACAGCACAGCAGATTATGCTAAGACCCATTCAAGCAGAAAATGTGCCGAACAAAGTTCCTGTGCATTTGATCTTGGCTTTACCTCGCCCCAAAGTGTTGCGACGTATGATTATGGATGCGGTGACGCTAGGTGTGGAACGCATAAGTTTAATTCATAGCTATCGGGTTGATAAAAGTTATTGGCAAAGTCCTTTTCTGCAACAACTCGATGATTATGTGACACTCGGCTTAGAGCAAGCTGGCGATACGATTGTTCCTGAAATTCAACTCTACAAAAGGTTTAAACCTTTTGTTGAAGATGCCTTACCGACTTTGATCTCAGAGCAAAGACCTGCTTATGTCGCACATCCTTATGCAGAACAATCGATGCCACATGCGATAGCTCATGGCTGTAATTTAATTGTAGGACCAGAAGGTGGGTTTATACCGTACGAAATTGAGTTACTCAAAAAAAATGGTTGCCAAGCAATGAGTCTAGGCAACCGAATTTTGCGAACTGAAACAGCGGTGTCGAATATCTTAGGTCGTTTGTTTGTCTAAATTTTCGGTGTTATCTGATTGATCACCGCGATAGACTTTGACTTCTTGCACAGGGTAAGGAATCGAAATCCCTTTCTCATCAAAAGCCGTAACAACCAATTCTTGAATTTCACTGATCGATGCAGAGGTCGATGTCTCGGTGGTGTTGACCCACCAACGCACGGTTAAATTAATTGAGAAATCCGCCAAAGCAGTGACATTTACTGAAAAAGCAGGCTGACTGAGTACAGTCATATTATTATTCAGGATATCCAGAATAATTTTCTTAGCCTTTTGCATGTCATCTTCATACCCAATGCCTACAACAAACTCGCAGCGGCGACGTTGATACGCACTATTCACAATAACAGCGCTGGTATATACCGTTGCGTTTGGAATCACGATGCGACGACCATCGGGAGAGCGTAAAAATGTTGCACGAATTTGGATATCTTCAACATTTCCTTCCAAACCATTGACTACGATATCGTCACCGATACGGAAAGGCTCACTGAGCAAGATTAAGATTCCTGACAGTAAGTTTTGGAAAATATCTTTAAAGGCAAAACCAATTGCTACCGAACCAATTCCAAGAGCACCAATCAATTGACTCGGTGTAAAACCTGGAATTGCGATCACAAGTGCGATTAGAAAACCAAAGAAAATAATAAAGGTACTTCCGACACGGTTTAATACCAACACCAAATTTTGACGCGTGTAAGTTCGATTTTCCAAGGTTTTACGAATAAACAATTTAAATAGTTTGGTCAGTAACCAGAAAATGATAAAAACGACCAAGGCAATACAAATATAAGGAACACGTTCCCAGAAACTGTCCATGATCTTATCGATGGTCGTATATGCATCTTGATACTTTTCAGTGTGTGCCAATACAGTTTGCGTTGTTTTGGCACCTGCTTGGTGAATCAATTCGCCAGTATCTTTTGCGACATCAGTCAATGTCGGTTGTTCATTTGCCACAAGAAAATCTCTATTTCGCAAAGTTGGGTGTGATGAGGAACGCAATCATAATAAATTTATCGTCAGCACGCATGAAAAATTCGTTAACAGTTGCGATTGATGTCGATTTAGAAATATTCGGTTGTGTTTTGAATCATCTGTGTCGGTGCATCCCAAAAATCAGGACTTGCGAAATAATAAGCAAAAATAAACATGCCGAAAATCATAAATAGACTGAGGAGAATCATGATCCAAGCGAGTAATTTTTCCCAAGTTCTTGATGGGCGAACATCCCCATAATCGTTGCGGTGAGGTGTTCCTGCTGCAAGTAATACATAGAGAGTGAAAACTAATTGGATAAATGGCACCAGTAATAGCAAGCTTAGCCAACCTGTTTTATTCAAATCATGTAAACGTCGAATAAGAAAAACGATTTGAAAATAAAAAGCGAGAAACCATGAAATCACTAGGACGAGTACCGCAATGCCTGAAAATGCAGGCATGATAGGATCATTTACATTGACACTGTTGATGCTCAATTGACCCGCAAAGACAATAATACACATGAAGGTAGCGAGATAAACGATGGTCAGTAACCCATACCAACCCAAATAACTTAGACGATTAAAACGTCCTTTAGGTGACAGTGGATTATCTTTTACTAAAGCATTACGACCAGTGGATGAAGAGTCAAACATTACAGATACCTATTTTTTTGATTATTTAATCTTTAAATCTATGCATAATGATCAAAATATTCACTTATTTTAAAAAGAAAAAGCATAGACAAGCTGTTAAATTTTAAATTATTTTGAGTAAATTTTTGAAATGAAATTGGTTGTAAAACAATAACAGTCCTACGACCAAAGCCGAATTGTTTGCTCTTGTTAATGGTGACCATACTGCAAGAGAAAACAAAACATACCAATGCTAGATGAGTATATCTAAGGTATGAAATAAAAAACCAAGGAAGTGAGCTATGAAAGAAATCTACCCAGTGCCAGAGAAATTTAAAGAAACGGCAAGAATCTCGGAAACAGACTATTTCAAACGTTATCAGTACTCTATCGAGCAGCCAGATGCATTCTGGGCTGAAGAAGCGAAAAAGGTCGATTGGATCAAGCCTTTTACCCAAGTGAAAAATACTAGTTTTCAACAGGACAATTTCAAGATCGAATGGTTTGCAGATGGGGAGTTGAACGTCTCCGCAAACTGTTTGGATCGTCATCTAAAAACCAACCCGTTAAAGCCTGCCATTATTTGGGAAGGTGATCATCCATCACGTCATAAAATTATTTCTTTTGCTGAGTTACATGACGAAGTATGCCGCTTCGCAAATGTATTGAAAAAGCAGGGCATCGTGAAGGGTGATCGTGTCGTTTTATATATGCCAATGGTGCCTGAAGCAGCAATTGCGATGTTGGCTTGTGCACGCATTGGGGCAGTCCATTGTGTAGTGTTTGGTGGTTTCTCACCCGACTCATTGGCGAGTCGTATTGAAGATAGCCAAGCAAAATTAGTGATTACTGCGGATGCTGGCATGCGCGGTGGCAAGCTTATTCCATTGAAAGAGAATGTAGATGCTGCTTTGGAAATCAAAGGGACAGAAAGTGTTGAACATGTAATCGTGGTTCATCGTACTGGAAACCCAATTCAATTCAATGATGATCGTGACGTTTGGTACCACCTTGCCATCATGGAAGTAGATGAGCATTGTCCACCTGAACCGATGAAAGCGGAAGATCCTCTATTCATTCTCTATACCTCTGGTTCTACAGGTAAACCAAAAGGGGTATTACATACCACAGGTGGTTATTTAGTTTATGTGAATACCACATTCAGAGAAGTCTTTGATCTAAAAGAAGATGATGTGTACTGGTGTACTGCTGATGTAGGTTGGATTACAGGACATAGCTATTTGTTGTATGGTCCATTAAGCAATGCAACCACCACATTGATGTTTGAAGGGATTCCTCAATACCCAACGTGGGCACGTATCGGGCATGTAATTGATAAGCATAACGTTACCATTTTATATACTGCACCAACTGCGATTCGTGCGATGATGCGTGAAGGTGATGCATATGTCCGTGAAAGTGATCGTAGCAGTTTACGTTTGCTTGGTTCAGTGGGTGAACCCATTAACCCTGAAGCATGGAACTGGTATCACGAAGTGGTCGGTGAAGGTCGTTGCCCAATTGTCGATACATGGTGGCAAACTGAAACAGGTGGTATTTTAATTTCACCATTACCAGGTGCAACTGCACTCAAACCAGGCTCTGCTACACGTCCATTGTTTGGTGTGCAACCTGCTTTAGTTGATGGTGAAGGCAACGAGTTAGAGGGTGCAGCAGAAGGGAATCTTGTGATTAAAGATTCTTGGCCAGGTCAAATGCGTACGATTTGGGGTGACCCGCAGCGTTTTATCGAAGCTTATTTCTCAACTTTTAAAAACTGCTATTTCACAGGAGATGGTGCACGCCGTGATGCTGATGGCTATTACTGGATTACTGGACGTGTAGATGATGTGCTGAATGTTTCAGGACACCGTTTGGGAACAGCTGAAATAGAAAGTGCGCTAGTTGCGCATGAGGCAGTCGCTGAAGCGGCGGTCGTTGGTATGCCACATGATATTAAAGGACAAGGAATTTGTACTTTTGTCACTTTGCAGGCTGATGTTGCAGAATCTGAAGAACTTCGTAAAGAGCTCGTGGATTGGGTACGTAAAGTACTTGGTCCTGTGGCAACACCAGATGCTTTGCATTGGGCGCCTGCTTTACCCAAAACACGCTCAGGTAAGATCATGCGTCGTATCTTGCGTAAGATCGCGGCAAATGAGTTAGATAGCTTAGGAGATACTTCAACATTGGCTGAGCCAGCAGTGGTGGAAAACCTGATTGCAACGGTTTATCCAAATCGTTGAATTTAAAATATCTGGAAAGAGCGTTCATCTGAACGCTCTTTTTTTATTTTCGCGCTTACTGATTGTTCAGGAAGTCAGAGGTATTTTGTACTTTCGCAAAAACATTTAGAGCTGATAAAAACGCTGACTGTACATCCGATGCTTTGACGATGGACTCTTTATATTCTAGATCACGAGTTGCTGTTGCATCGGCAATTAATATGGGTTGATAGCCAAGCTCGCATGCGGCACGTGTACCTGAATCTATACACATATGCGTCATCATGCCTGTAATCACCAGTTGTTCGATCTGAAGCTTTTGAAGCACTGATTGAAGATTTGTTTCCAAGAAACTATTCGGAAAATGCTTTTGCACAACGAGTGATGAGTCGCTAAGTAGGAGTTTAGGATGTAATTCAACACCCAGCGTATTTTCAAGGAAAAAGCCCGCAGATGCAGTGTTGATATGTTGAATATAAATAATCGGTAAATTGTTTTGATTAAAGTAATGTTCTAATTGATTAATTTTTTCTAAAGCATGCTCTGGATTCACTAATTCCATTTTGCCATCTTTAAAATAATCATTTTGAACGTCGATAATGAGGAGTGCTTGTTTCATTTTAAATGTCCCAATAGGAGATAAAACAAGCTTAGGGAGATGATGAAAAATCAGCTATAGTCTGATGAAAGCTTTGAATCCTATTTTCTTTCGTAATGAAAAATGAATATTGAACTTGATCCAATTGATTTAAAAATTATTGCGTTACTCAAACAAGATTCACGTCTGACTCATAAGCAGATCGGGCAACACGTGCATCGTACAGGGCAAGCTGTAGGTGCTCGAATCGCACAACTGATGGATGCGGGTATTATTAGGAATTACACCATCACGATAGGTTATGAATATAAACAATTCATTCAACTGTTCTTAAATGAACAACAGGCTTTTACAGAGATTGAGCAACTGGTCAAGCAATATCCGCAGATTGATGAATGTTTTAAAACCTTAGGAAATGGCTGCTACATGATTGTGAGTCATTTTAATCCATCCCAATTAAATCAGTTTATAGAGAAATTATCGCAGTGGAGTCGCTATTCAGTTGAAACTGTGATGCGAGAAATAGAGCTTCACTAAAATAAAAATCCCCAAGCCGAGTCTTGAGGAAAAGGTTTTTTACTCTTTCTTTTTCTTCTTATATCACAGTGTGTCAAGCTGATTTGGCAGGTACTTGCAAGTGTTGTAATTGCTGCTGTTCGATTTGTCGAACCAAAGGTAGAACGTTTTCACCGAAATACTCAACCTCTTCAATGAAATGCAGAAAGCCTGACAGGATGAGATCGACGCCTACGTTTTTTAAATCCACGATTCGTTCAGCTATCTGCTGTGGTGTACCGATCAAGTTAGTTTTAAAACCATCGTTGTATTGCACGAGATCATCAAAGGTTGATTTAGCCCAATTTCCTTCTTGTTCTGGTGCTGCTGCACCTGCTTCACGCGTTGCATCACCAAATGCATTGACTGCTTCGACATTTGCCTTAGCGATGATTTCATTCAGCACGGCTTGAGCTTCTTGCTCCGTATCACGTGCAATAATAAAAGCATTCACTCCGATTTTCACATGGCGATTTTCGAGTTTTGCTTTGGCACGGACATCATCAATCTGTTTCTTAATCTCTGCAACGCTATTCCCATTGGTAAAATACCAATCAGAAACACGAGCTGCCATGTCTCGTGCGGCGCGTGAACTACCACCTTGAAAGACTTCGATATAGGGTTTCTGTGCTGGCTTTGGTTTTAGCGTATAGTTTTGAAATTGGTAATATTTACCTTCAAAACTATAATTATCTGTAGTCCAAATGCCTTTAAGGGTACGAATAAACTCTTCAGAACGAACATATCGTTCATCATGCTCAGGCCAAGGCTCACCGATTGCATCAAATTCTCCACGGAACCATCCACTGACCACATTAATGGCAATACGACCTTGAGTTAAATAATCAATCGTTGCCAATTGCTTTGCTGCAAGGGCTGGCTTCCACGGCCCTGGCAAAATCGCCGCAATCACTTTGAGCTTCTCAGTTTTTGCCAACAAAGCGTGACTAAAGCTCACCGATTCATGCTGATTTTCTGCACCATAGCCCGCAGTAAAACGGATTTGAGTGAGTGCATATTCGAAACCATTTTTTTCTGCTGTTTGCGCCAAAAGAATGTTGTAGTCATAGCTCCAGTCAGTACGTTGTTCAATTGTACTGACCACTAAGCCACCACTCACATTTGGAACCCAATATGCAAACTTAATTTCTGATGATTGCAAGGACATAGATTTTCCTCCCTCAGGTCGCTTATGCAACCTGAGTTAAATTTTTATTAGATTTCTGATGTAAACGTGATTCCGCAGCATCCAAATCTGGGACAGCGGCTGAAGGGAGAACTTCGGCTTGTTCAATTTGTTTATTAATGCCGAGATTCTGATTGGCCTGTTCAGTTTTTGCTTTGATAACTTCGGCACGTTTGCCTTTGGCGGGTGCCCATTCCAAAATAGGCAGAGCTCGTGCTACAGCCAAGGTGACTCGATCCGCCAATTGTTCACTTTTAACAGTATATTCTGGGGTAAAGTCGCGATCAGTTGCATAAACTCCGATAGGTAAGGTTTGTGCTTGGAAAAAGCTAAATAACGGGCGTAATTGATGTTCTAGTACCAAAGCATGGCGGTCGCTTCCTCCTGATGCAGCTAACAAAACAGGTACATCAACTAAAGCGGTTTGCTCTACGAAATCAAAAAAGTGTTTAAACAAACCTGTAAATGAAGCACGGTAAACAGGTGTTCCCACGATCAATGCATCGGCAGCTTCAACCGCAGCTAAATCATCTTGGACACGTTGTGGTAACTGATTACGATAGATGGCACCTCCTAATAAAGGACCAATCTCACTGAGTTTAATAAAATGCACATTGATCTGAGTTGCCTCCGCAAGTTCATCCAAAATTGCTTGTACCAAGCTTTCTGTTTTTGATGGGCTATTTAAGCCACCTGAGACCGCAACAATATTTAAGGGAGTAGAAAGGTTATTTTGATGTGACATGGATAAACGCCTAAATCAGCAATAAGGAATTGCTATTTATTTATCTATAGCTCGTGTCGACTGTAAAATAAGGAAATGCTGCAAGCTTATCTGTTTTAAATATAAGTTGAAAAATCACGTTTTGAAGCAAATTAAATGAATTTAATGCTCTGTTTCTATTCGCTATTTCGGTATAGTAGTCTGGGAATGATCTAGGTTGTGTGAGTTATATCATTATCTGATTTATTTTTCATATTTGCGAAATAAATAAGTTTTGATGCTCTTACAACAGTTTATTTCAAAAATAAGCTAAGATAGATTTGAATAAACACCGTACAGTGACGTACTTGCAGATTGCGTAAAGCGCTTATGAATATTTTAATTGTAGACGACCATCCGTTATTTAGACACGCTTTGATTCAAGCGGTTCGTTATAGCATTCCGCAGGCACAAATTCAGGAAACTGCGGATGTTGATGAATTTTATGAACGCTTAGAACATGGTGCAGAGCCAGATTTAGTTTTGTTGGATTTAAATCTACCAGGTGCCTCTGGTTTTTCTGCGTTGGTATATGTGAGAGCGCAGTATCCTGCAATTCCTATCATTGTTGTTTCTGCACATGAAGAAACCTCTATCATTCAGCGAGCGATTGCACATGGTGCGATGGGTTATATTCCAAAATCATCTCATCCAAGTCATATTGGTGAAGCTATTAAACACGTTTTGGAAGGTGAGATTTGGTTACCACCAAATCTACCGACACATTCAGGTTTCGATCCTCGCGCTGCAGATGAAACGGCTTTGGCGGAACGTTTACAATCACTCACACCACAACAGTTCCGTGTGTTGATGATGGTTGCTGAAGGCTTGTTGAATAAACAAATTGCCTATGAGCTAGATGTATCAGAGGCGACGATTAAAGCGCATGTGACAGCAATTTTCCGAAAATTAGGCGTACAAAACCGTACGCAGGCAGTACTTGCGATTAGTGCATTAAATATCGAAGATAAAAAGATGTAATTAACAAGTTGAATAACTCATTCGGTTATTCAAATGTTTAAAGACAATAAAAAACCCAGTTCATATGAACTGGGTTTTTATGCATAGATGCTTAATTAGAACATCTATGACTGCATTAGAAGCGCACTTTAGCGTTTAAGCCAACAGTTTGCATATCTGCATCAGAACCAACAGCATTAGCATTTAAGTAGCTTGCACCAACAGCGATCGCTGGAGTGATGAAGTAATTTACGTTCACGCCCCAAGCTGAGTCTGGTGAACCAGCAAAGCTAGATTCAGCGTAAGAAACGCCAGCGCTAAGTTGAGAGTTTAAGTACAAATCAGTTTTTAACTCGTATGCAGTGTCTTCACCGTAAACGATACCTGTTTCGAAACCGATTGACATTGGAGTACCATCGATCGCACCAACGTATTTAGTACGAGCAGTGATTGCATCTTGGTCATCAGCGATAGTCGCTGTTTCACCAATTGCTTTAGCAAAACCACTATTCAGGATTTTGAAAGTATCCAAAGAAGTTTGTTCAACAACGTTTGTATAACCTACAGCAACAAGGAAGTTTGGAGCGATTACCGAACCAAATTCAACAGCCCAACGCTGACCACGGTCATCAGTCTCACCATATTTACCATCATTGTCAGTCGCGCTGTAGCTTAAGCTTGCATATGCTGGTGTATATGGAGTTGGTACATAAGCTTCAGCTTTAACACCTACGTTTTGAGATTTAACTTCGTCAAGATTAGCAAAGTTATAACCAAGAGATACGTTAGAAGCTTGGTTAACAAAAGCTGCTTCAGCTAAAGGACCTTTAGAAGCATCTACATTTTTGAAGTAGTAAGTTGCTTGTCCGCCAACAGTGTAATTATTAAAATCTCTGTTTTCATCGTTAGAATCTAGAGCTTCAGACTGACCTTGTATTTCGAATTGGTAAGCGTGAGCACCGGTCATGGCTAATACTAAAGCAGTGGCTAAACCGAGTTTTTTCATAATAATTTCCAGCTTTAACAGTAGTGAATAAAGTTGAGTCATTGTATTGTAACAAAATATGATGTCAATGTAATAAATCTGAGAACCCGATGAACGATCATAATGAACTCAAGTTGTGATCAAAATACATACAACTGTGTGTGGTGCTGTCAACCGAGATTGAAGTTTATATCTTACAAATAGATAGATTCAAAATAGTGAATAAAAGAACATATTATTTGGGGTTCATAATTTACTATTTTAATTGGTAAATACGATTGTATTAATCTAATTTATCAATTATTGGTTTCTTAAAACTGTCATAATTGGCTGGAAAAAGTGTGTTCAAAATCTATTTTTTTTACAAATTGGAATGATAAATCATATTTTTTAACAGTAGTTCGGGGCAAGGTTTGCTATTTAATAGAATATTTAATTGAACAGTGTTGTTTTGTGATTCTAAAAAACGATCAAAAAAAGAATCCTGATCTATTTAATCGACTTTACATTTAGAGACTTAGTTCACATAATTGCGACCAAGAGGTATTTGTTTAGCATTTTATCTCATAACATTTTCTTGAGTATTCGATGTTTAAAAGCATCTGATTTTACTAGCTCGGCTTTCCCCAAGGCTGAGCTTTTTTTTATCAATTTTTTAGTGTAGAAAATTTGATTTATAAGTTGTTCAAATAAAAAATTATTTATAAATCTATGAAATAGCTGTTCGATCGACTATTTTGATCAGCTTCAGACATCTTGTTGTAAGACAAAGTATGACAATATTAAAAAAACCACATGCAGTTAGTTTTTAAAAATAATATTAAAATAGAAAGATCTCAATGACTGATATTCAAGATGTTAAAAGCGCTTCGATTGCATTGGGTATAAATTTATATTGATGAATCACATATATCACATGGCTAATAATCAGATCATCTGGGATATATATTATTTTTTCGTGGTATTTATATTCTGCTTTAGTTTTGGGTTTTGATAGTATTTTAGTAAATTAATAATAAAAAAGACCCAACCCTATGAGATGGGTTGGGTATGAGAAGAAGGATGTTTGATCATTGGGAGAAACATCCTTGAGGAATTTGTATCAAATTGCTTAATTTCTTTTCTCAATTGATTGTGTCTCTTTTTACTTAATTAGGGAAATTGATAATATTTATCTTCAGAATTTGTTTTTTCGATTATTTGTTTTTTAATTAAATCAATAGCTTAAAATTTTATGCTCTATCGAATGATAAAGAGACTTTTCTTTTTTTATAAATACTTGTAAATACACCAGAGTATTGTTAAAACTAAACTAGTTTAATTATTTTAAAGTGTTATGAACCGTACCGGGTTTGTCGGAGACTTTTTTATTTAAGTTAGGCCACCTGACCTAACGGGTTAATCTTATCATAGTACATTGCTTCAAACTCAAAAGGTGATACATAACCC